>NZ_RAWF01000361.1:0-8012 GCF_003612075.1 Corallococcus sp. CA041A | reverse complement strand
GGGGGCGCCTGGTCGGCGGGGGCCCGGGGAGGAGCGGCCGGAAGAACTCTTCGCGGCGCGGGGACGGTGAATCTGCTTAGGGGACATTGCGTGGACTCGGTTCCGCTTTACTCTGGGCCACCGCGCGCCGGGCGGCCAGCCGAGAGGAAGTTTCGGGGGGCGCGCGTGGTTTTGGTCTGGTTCTCCCTTACATCTCCTGGGAATTCCCTTCACTCGCCGCGCTCCTTCGAGGATCCTCCGGCGAGAGAGCCAACATGATTGAATGGACGCTAAAGAAGCTCATCGGGACCAAGAATGAGCGCGAGCTCAAGAAAGCCCGCCTGAAGGTCGCCCGCATCAACGAACTGGAAGGCCGCATGAAGGCCCTCCAGAACGAGGACTTCGCGCGCGAAACCGCCCGGATGAAGCAGGAGATCGCGAACGGCAAGCCGCTCGACGACCTGCTCTTCGAGGCCTTCGCCCTCACCCGTGAGGCGGCGAGCCGGGTCATCGGCCAGCGCCACTACGACGTGCAGCTCATCGGCGGCATGTTCCTGCACGAGGGCTGCATCGCGGAGATGCGCACCGGTGAAGGCAAGACGCTCACCGCGACGCTGCCCTCCTACCTCAACGCCCTGTCCGGCCGCGGCGTGCACGTCGTCACCGTGAACGACTACCTGGCCCGCCGCGACGCGGAGTGGATGGGCCGCGTCTACAAGTTCCTGGGCATGTCGACGGGCTGCGTGCTCCACGAGCTGTCCGACAAGCAGCGCCAGGACGCGTACCGCTCGGACATCACGTACGGCCAGAACAACGAGTTCGGCTTCGACTACCTGCGCGACAACATGAAGTTCCGTCTGCAGGACTACGTCCAGCGCGAGCTGAACTACGCCATCGTCGACGAGGTGGACTCCATCCTCATCGACGAGGCCCGCACGCCGCTCATCATCTCCGGTCCCACCGAGGACAGCACCGACAAGTACTACCGGGTGGACCAGGTCATCCCGGGCCTCGTGCCGGACCAGGACTACACCCTGGACGAGAAGCACCGCTCGGTGGCCCTCACCGACGACGGCATCGACAAGCTCCAGAAGCGCCTCAGCGTCGGCAACCTCTACGACCCGGGCGAAATCGAGACCCTCCACCACGTCGAGCAGGCCCTGCGCGCGCACACGCTCTACAAGCGCGACAAGGACTACGTGGTGAAGGACGGCGAGGTGCAGATCGTCGACGAGTTCACCGGCCGCCTCATGCCGGGCCGCCGCTGGTCCGACGGCCTCCACCAGGCCATCGAGGCCAAGGAGGGCGTGAAGATCGAGAACGAGAACCAGACGCTCGCCACGGTCTCGTTCCAGAACTACTTCCGCATGTACTCCAAGCTGTCCGGCATGACGGGCACCGCGGACACGGAAGCCGAAGAGTTCGCGAAGATCTACAACCTGGACGTGCGCGTCATCCCGACGAACCGCAACGCGCAGCGCCGCGACGAACAGGACGTGGTCTACAAGACGGAGCGCGAGAAGTTCGAGGCCGTCGCCGCCCAGATTGAAGAGCTGAACAAGGCCGGCCAGCCGGTGCTCGTGGGCACGGTGTCCATCGCCAAGAGCGAGGTGGTGTCCAACTTCCTCAAGAAGCGCGGCGTGGCCCACAACGTCCTCAACGCCAAGGCGCACCAGCGCGAGGCGGACATCGTCGCGCAGGCGGGCCGCAAGGGCGCGGTCACCATCTCCACCAACATGGCCGGCCGCGGCACGGACATCCTCCTGGGCGGTAACGCGGAGGTCATGACCAAGAGCGAGATGGGCGCGCCGCCGGAGCCGCCGGAGTCCGTGGACGGGCAGCCCCCGGACCTCACCGCCTACCAGGCGGCGCTGGCGGACTACGAGAAGCGCTTCGAGGAGACGAAGGCGAACAACGAGCAGCTCACCAAGCGCGAGCGTGAAGAGGTCATGGCCGCCGGCGGCCTCTTCATCATCGGCACGGAGCGCCACGAGTCCCGCCGCGTGGACAACCAGCTGCGTGGCCGCGCCGGCCGCCAGGGTGACCCGGGCGCCAGCCGCTTCTTCCTGTCCCTGGAAGACGACCTGATGCGCATCTTCGGGTCGGAGCGCATCCAGATGCTGATGGAGCGCCTGGGCATGGAGGAGGGCGAGGTCATCGAGCACATCTGGCTCTCTCGCGCCATCGAGGGCGCGCAGAAGCGGGTCGAAGGCCACAACTTCGACATCCGCAAGAACCTGCTTGAGTACGACGACGTGATGAACCAGCAGCGGCGCACCATCTACAAGCTGCGCCGTCAGGTGCTCGCGTCGGGCGCGGGCGTTCCGCTCGTGGAGTACGAGGAGGACGTGAAGACGCGCGTGAAGACGCGCTCCGAGCGCGTCATCTCCTGGGCGGACTTCCGGGAGATGGTGCTGGACGCCGTGGAGGACGTCGTCGTGTCCATGACGGACACCTACGCCCCCACGCGCAGCTCCGACACCTGGGACATCGCCTCGCTGGCCAACTCCGTGAAGGAGTCGCTCAACCTGGAGATGAGCTTCGAGGGCGTCGGCAACCGCGACGAGCTCCAGGAGCAGATCTACGCGGCGGCGGAGAAGGTCTTCACCGCCCGCGAGCAGGAGTTCGGCGAAGACTTCATGCGCTTCCTGCAGTACCGGTACCTGGCCACCATCGACCAGCTGTGGAAGGACCACCTGCTGGCCATGGACCACCTGCGCCAGGGCATCGGCCTGCGCGGCTACGGCCAGAAGGACCCGAAGCAGGAGTACAAGAAGGAAGGCTACACGGGCTTCATGCAGATGCTGGACGCCATCAAGACGCAGTTCGTCAGCCAGATGATGCGTGTCCAGGCCCGCTCCGCCTCCAGCGCCGCGGAGGAGACCGCCCGCATCCAGCGCCAGCTGGCCCAGCAGCAGAAGAAGGCCGTGGAGGGCCGCGCGGACGCCGAGGGGAAGATCGAGGAGGCCACCGCCACCCCGGTCGCCCAGCGCGAAGCCGCCGCCGGCCCCAAGCCCGTGGGCCGCAACGAGCCCTGCCCCTGCGGCAGCGGCCGTAAGTACAAGAAGTGCCACGGCGCCAACGAAGCGAACCCGTAGGCCGCTGAACACCTGATGGAAGCGCTCTTCCGGCGCGGTCGCCCTCCCTGGAAAGGGGAGCGGGGCCGCGCCGGTCGCCTTCCTGGAGGGGAGGGGAGCGGCCTCGGGGAGGTAGGAGCCGGACGGAGGGTGTGCCGAAGCTTGCGCCCCTCTTGAGCGTTCTGCTAAGGACGCCGCGCCCTGTTATGTAGGGGCCGGGCTTCACCGCCCGAGGCAGTCAGCAGCACCCACTACTCACACGCGTGTCACCGGTCCCCGGTGCCCCTCCACGGTGGAAGGGCCAGGACTGGCAGCGGTCTCAACGCGCGTGGCGGAACAACCGGAAGGTACTCGCACCATGGATCAGCAGGATACGCAGACGCAGGCCCAGGCGATGGCCGCTGCCAGCGGCATCACGATGCGCCAGCTCCTCGAGGCCGGCGTTCACTTCGGCCACCAGACCAAGCGCTGGAACCCGAAGATGAAGCCCTACATCTTCGGTGCCCGTAACGGCATCTACATCATCGACCTGCAGAAGACCGTGACCATGGCCCGCGCGGCCTTCCGCTTCGTGGCGGACATCACGGCGCGCGGCGGGTCGGTGCTCTTCGTCGGCACCAAGAAGCAGGCGCAGGACGTCATCCAGGAGGAGGCCGCCCGCGGCGGTCAGTTCCACGTCACCAGCCGCTGGCTGGGTGGCACGCTGACGAACTTCAAGACCATCAAGCAGGGCATCGACCGCCTGAAGACGCTGGAGAAGATGGCCGAGGACGGCACCTTCGAGCGCCTGCCCAAGAAGGAAGTCGCCCAGCTCGACCGTGAGCGCGAGAAGCTGGAGAAGAACCTGGGCGGCGTGAAGGACATGGCGAAGCTGCCCCGCTGCGTCTTCGTCATCGACCCGAAGAAGGAGCACATCGCCATCCACGAGGCCACCCGCCTGGGCATCCCGGTGATTGGTCTGGTGGACACCAACTGCGATCCGGACGGCATCGACTTCGTCATCCCGGGCAACGACGACGCCATCCGCTCCATCAAGCTCTTCACGTCCAAGATCGCCGACGCGTGCCTCGAGGGTGCGGCTCGCTACCGTGCGTCCGGCGCCGCCGAGCGCGACGAGCAGGAGGAGCGCGAGGGCCGTGACGACCGCCGTGACGACCGCCGTGGCCCGCGCCGTGGCGACCGCCGCGACCGTGACGACCGCCGTGGCGGCGGTGACCGTGGCGGTGAGCGCCGCGGCCCCGTCGTGGAGATGAAGGCCACCGCGGCCACCACGGAGCAGGCGCCCGAGGCTGGCGGCGAGAGCACGCCGGCGGCGGAGTAACCGCCCGGCCTCATCGCTTTCCCAACGCGGTCTCCGGAGTTCGGCCGGGCGGCACCTCTCAAGGCCCGCTGTCCGGCCGTCTCCATTTTCTACGTCCTTGGCGTCAGTACCCAGAACCCCAGTCCTCCGCCCCCAGCGCACGCCGCCAGGCTCGGAGCCGATGAAGAAAGAGATACGACATGGCTGAGATCACCGCCCAGATGGTGAAGGACCTCCGCGAGCGCACCAACGCCGGCATGATGGACTGCAAGAAGGCGCTGGCCGAGTCCGGTGGCGACTTCGAGAAGGCCGCGGAGTGGCTGCGCAAGAAGGGCATCTCCAAGGCCGAGGGCAAGGCCGGCCGCGTCGCCGCCGAAGGCATCGTGACCTCCTACATCCACGGCGGCCGCATCGGCGTCATCGTGGAGGTCAACTGCGAGACGGACTTCGTCGCTCGCAACCCGGACTTCCAGGACCTGGCGAAGGAAGTGGCCATGCAGATCGCCGCGGCCGGCCCCAAGTTCGTCCGCCGCGAGGAGGTCCCCACCGACGCGATGGACAAGGAGAAGGAGATCCAGCGCGAGCTGCTCAAGCAGCAGGGCAAGCCCGAGGCGATGCTGGAGAAGATCCTCGTGGGCAAGATGGAGAAGTACTACGAGGGCGTCTGCCTGGTGGACCAGCTCTGGGTGAAGGACGACAAGAAGAAGGTCGGCGAGATGATCAACGAGCGCGCCGCCAAGATTGGCGAGAAGGTCTCCGTGCGCCGCTTCGTCCGCTACGAGGTGGGTGAGGGCATCGAGAAGAAGAAGGATGACCTGGCCGCCGAGGTCGCCAAGACGCTGGGCCAGGCCTAAGCGCCTTTCGCCGCACCGCAGCTCCCTGGGGCCGCGTGCCTGGGGCTCTTCCTCACAGGGGAAGGGCGCCGGGAACGCGGCCCTTGGTATTCCAGGCCCCGTTTTCTTCATGTCCGTCCGCCCGGCACTGGACGGTGCGGCGCGCGTCACGACTTCCGTCGTTGCCTGGGCGCGGGGCGGGGGATAGAAGCGGTCGCGTATGTCCGAATCCACCTCTCCCTACAAGCGCATCCTCCTCAAACTGTCGGGCGAAGCCCTGATGGGCGAGGGGAAGTACGGCATCCACCCGCCCACCCTCACGCGCATCGCGGAGGAAGTCGCGGAACTCTCCAGAACGGGCCTGGAAATCGCCCTCGTGATTGGCGGCGGCAACATCTTCCGCGGCGTCGCTGGCGCCACGGAGGGCATGGACCGCGCGAGCGCGGACTACATGGGCATGCTCGCCACCTGCATCAACTCCATGGCGCTGCAGGACTCGCTGGAGAAGCAGGGGCTGAAGACGCGCGTGCAGTCCGCCATCAAGATGGAGCAGATCGCCGAGCCCTACATCCGCCGGCGCGCCGTGCGGCACCTGGAGAAGGGCCGTGTCGTCATCTTCGCCGCGGGCACGGGCAACCCCTACTTCACCACCGACACGGCCGCGTCGCTGCGCGCGATGGAAATCAACGCGCAGGTCATCCTCAAGGCCACCAAGGTGGACGGCGTCTACAACGCGGACCCGAAGAAGGACCCGACCGCGAAGCGCTACCGGTCGCTCACGTACATGGACGTCCTCAAGCAGAACCTCAACGTGATGGACTCCACGGCCATCTCGCTGTGCATGGACAACAAGCTGCCCATCATCGTGTTCGACCTGGGCACGCGCGGGAACATCCAGCGCGCCGTCACGGGCCACGGCGAGTTCGGCACCATCGTCGGCGCGGCCGAGACCGTCTGGGCCTAGGGACGCCACGGACGGGACTGACAACACCCCCACTTCTCACAGGAGACGCACAATGGCTGACACGGCGGATCTGAAGGGCCGTATCGACAAGTCGGTGGAAGACCTCAAGCGGGAACTGGCCAAGGCGCGCACCGGCCGGGCGAACACCAACATCCTGGACGGCATCAAGGTGAACCAGTACGGGACGCCCACGCCGCTCAACGGCGTTGCCAGCATCAGCGCACCGGAGCCCCGCCTCATCGTCATCAAGCCCTGGGACAAGGGCGTGCTGAAGGACATCGAGAAGGCCCTCCGTGAGGCGAACCTCGACGTCAACCCGATGAACGACGGCGAGATGATCCGCCTGCCCTTTCCTCCGCTCACCGAGGAGACCCGCAAGAAGATCGCGAAGCAGGTGAAGGAGAAGGGCGAGGAGCACAAGGTCGCCATCCGGAACATCCGCCGCGACGCGAACGAGGCCCTCAAGACTCAGCTGAAGGACAAGAAGATCACCGAGGACGACCTCAAGCGCCGCACGGAAGAGGTCCAGAAGGCGACCGACGCCGGCATCAAGGCGGTGGACGACCTGGTCGCCAAGAAGGAGAAGGAAGTGATGACGGTTTGAGTCGTCACGCCTGGAAGCCCGTGGCCAGTCGCCACGGGCCTCCTTCCGGGCTTCAGCAGGAACCCAGCCGGGCCTTCAGGACGGCCTCAGGCTGGATAGACGAGCGCTTCGCCGGTGAGGTGCCGCACCACGTCCGAGACGAAGGCGAACAGCTCCAGCCCCTTGCCCTTGTCGTCCTTCCAGGCGCGCGAGGCATCGTCGTGGCTGAAGTGGATGCCCTGGCCCTGGCCGGCCACCCAGATCTGCCAGATGGCGCGCTGGGTGTTGATGATGCACTTCTCGCCGGACGCGGCCGTGAGCGTCACCTTGTCACCGGTGGCTTCGGCTTCCAGCACGTCCGGGTCGAAGGTGTCCGCGGCCGCCAGGATGCGCTTGAACGCGGCGGCCACGAGGGAATGGTAGCGGGCTTCGTCCATCATGGCCGCGCGCTCCCGGACGTCACTGGATGACGTCGAGGACCTGCTGGCCGGGGGCGGAGTAGAACAGGAACTTCAGGTGCTGCGCCGGGGGGTTCTCCCCCTTCTCGCCGGGCACCTGGTCTTCCGTGCTGGTGGGCGTGTCCGGCCACTCCATGGCGATGACCGTGCCCGGGTTCACCGGCTTGGGGAAGGACTGCATCCCCAGCAGGTGCGCCGCGAGCGCGCCCATGGAGGGCTGGTGGCCCACCAGGACGAGGTTCTCGTCGGAGTACTCCTTGAGCACGGGCTCCACCGCTCCCACCGGCATGTCCGGCAGCAGGCAGCGATGCACGCGCAGGAGGCCTTCATGCTTCACGGAGTTGGAGAGGATCTGCGCCGTCTGCACCGTACGCACCAGCGGGCTGGTGAGGATGAGGCTGATGGGCCCCATGCGCTCAGACAGCGACGCGAAATGCGCGGCGACATTCGTACGGGCCTTCGCGGTCAGCGCGCGCGCCTCGTCGCCGAGCCCCTCGGGGATCTCTGCGTCCGCATCGCCGTGCCTTACCAGGAAAATCCTCAAAGTCCCTCCACCGGTCGCGACAAGACCGCGGTTCGTACATGACCGTGGCCCGGTTGGTCAAAGGTAATGAGTCGAATGTTCAGTGCCCGGAACAGCCTGCGCATCGCGGGCGTTCGGGAACCGCCGTTCGCGGGGGGCCAACCCGAGCATACACTGGCCACCCACTGGCGTTCACGGGAGGTGGCATGCGCAAGTTGTTGGGGTGTCTGGCCGTCGTCCTGGCCCTGTCCGCCTGTCGCAAGGACGCGGCGGAGGGGGGGCCGGAGGGCGCGGG
>NZ_RAWF01000360.1:0-8091 GCF_003612075.1 Corallococcus sp. CA041A | reverse complement strand
GCCCCACCCTGCCCGTGCAGGTGCCCGGAACCAGGGCGCTTTCCGTCGGGCCTGGGAACGGGGTAGGAGGAAGGGACTGGCATCCGCCTTGCTGACGGTGTTCCCCCGATGATGTTGCGTGCCCTCCCCCTCCTCCTGTGCCTGTTCGTGGCCGCTCCCGCCGGGGCGGCGTCCGGCCTGGAGCAGGCGCGCGCGAAGGCCCAGTCAGCGCGAACGGAGGCACGCACCCTGCGCACCCGGCAGCAGGGGCTGCGCGACGAGCTCAACGGCGTGGCCGCGCGCATCGAAGCGCTCAAGGCCCAGCGCCAGGGGAAGCTCACGGCGGGCGGAGAGCTGGAGTCCGCGCTGCGCCGTTCGCAGGAGCTGAGCGGAGAGCTGACGGGGCTGGCGCAGTCGGTGTCCGGCGCGGACGGCGAGGTGGAGCGCGCGCATCTGGCGCTGCACGGCGCGCTGTCCCAGGAGCTGACGCTGCTGCGCGCGGCGTGGGACGCGACGACGGACCGGACGGAGCGGGCGCGGCTGGTGGAGCAGATGCGGTCCGTGCGCGGCGAACGAGAGGCCGTGCGCGCGGCGCTGCCCGCCTCCCAGGTGCCAGCGCTGGATGGCGCGGCGCGCGGGGATGATCCGGAGGACCTGCTCGCGCAGGCGGACGCGCTGCGCGACTCCCAGGACAAGGTGCGCCAGCGGCTCCAGGCCCTGAAGGCGCGCATCACCGAGGTGCGCGAGGAGCGCGACCTGGACCGCCGCATGAACGACTTCCTGGGCGAGGAGTCCATGTTCGACGACCAGGACCGCCGCCTGCGCCTGCGCTCGATGGGCAACCAGGGCCTGCAGGTGGCCCCCACCCAGCGGGGCGGCCGGCAGCCGGAGGTCATCCCGGGCGACGCGATGGTGGAGACGCCGGACTACGCGGGCGACCCGACCAAGGGTCCGGGGGTCGGAGGCAATCCCAATCCCACCGCGGGCGGGCAGACCTCTGGCATCACCGCCAGCGACCGGCGGCCCCAGGTGGACCCGGTGCGCGCCCAGGCGCTGGCCGCGGGTGGCCTGGAGGACCTCTCCTCGCTGGAGCAGGAGGCCGCGCGGCTGGAGTCCCTGGCCAGCGAGCTGGACGGGCGCGCGGGCTCGCTGGAGCGCCGCGCGAAGACGCTGGCCCCCTGAAGCAGCGACGGGTGGCCGCTACAGCAGGCCGCCCTCCACCTCCAGCACCACCGTGGCCTGCACGCGCACCTCGCGCTCCGGCAGGCGCCCCGTGCCGCGCAGGATGATGGCCATGCTGGGCGCGGCCACGTAGGGCCTCAAGTCCACGCTGCCGTCCGTGTTCAACCCCACCGTGGGGTTGGGCGGGTTCAGGCCCAGGCCCGCGATGCCGTCCCGGGCCGCGAAGCGCGACTCGGAGTTGCCCGCGCGGGCCACGGCCTCCATCGAGTCCAGGAAGCCGAAGTCCTGATCGTTCGGGCTCAGGACCTTGAGCCTCATCGACGTCACCTGCACGCGCGTCACCTCGTCCTTGGTGACGTCGCGGTTCTTGAAGTCCTGGTTCTCGTTGAAGTCCAGCGAGGAGAAGCTGCTGATGGAGGGAAAGGCATTGAGGAGCGTGGAGGTGCCAGCGGGGTTCGCGGGCACCGTCGCCTCGCCCTGGACCTCCGTGGTGAAGGACGCCGGGGAACAGGCGACGAGCCCCAGACCGGCCACCGCCGCGAGGAAGGACGCGTAAGACATGGCCGCAATGTACCGGGCGGCCGGGTGCGCCGTCACCGACCGCGGGCACACCCCGGGTGTCCCGGGGACGACGCGGCCGTACGGGGCACTTGCGAGCGTGGGGATGCCAGCGGGCCGGAGTATGGTGCGCGCGTCTTGGACCGTCGCCTCCTCCCGCTCCTCCTGGCCCTCAGCCTCCCCTGGGGCGGAGGTGCGCGCGCGGCCGAGTGGCAGGGCTCGCTCCGGGGCACCGGCCGGCTGCTCGTGGACAGCAACGCCCCGCGCGACTTCTCCGACGGCGCGACGCCCGGCCCCGGCGCGGACCTGGCCATGAGCGTGCTGGGCGTGGCGGAGGGACGGGGCACCGGCGAGCGGGCCCAGGTGGTGGGCCGGTACGAACTGGGTGCGCGCAAGTACCTGGACTACGACAACGAGGACACGCTGGTGCAGGCGGGCGCGCTGGAGGGCTCGCTCGCCCTGGGCACCGAGTGGGGCGTGGGCGCGGAAGGCCACGCCAAGGACCGGCGGGGCGGCAGCCGCGCGTACTCGGACCTGGGCACCAGCCTCTTCGCCGAGTACGCCCCGGACGTGCGCCTGGCCCTGCGCGTGCGCCTGGGCGCCCGCCGCTTCGTGTACCGCCCGGACCACACGGCCGACTTCGGCGGCCCGGAGGTGGGCGTCCTGGGCCGCTACCGGTTGAGCCCGCGCCACACCCTGAGTGTGTTTGGCGAATGGGGTTCGCGCCGCTACGGCCCCTTCGCCCGGCCCTTCCCGGCCGTCACCTCATCCCCCGTGCGGCGGCAGGACGGCGCGCTGGTGGCGGGGGCGGGCTACACGTACCGGGGGCCGGTGAAGCTGTCGCTCAGCTATGCCTTCCAGGAGGTCAGCTCCAACAGCTTCGGTGAGACGGCCATGCGCCACCGGCTCGTCGGCAGCGCCGGGGTGCGGCTGCCGTGGCGGGTGACGCTCCTGGCGCAGGGGACGCTGGGCCTGGCGCGCTACCCGGACGGCATCTTCCTGTCGCCGGAGATCATCCTGGTGGAGGAGGACGAGGGGCAGAACTCGCTGTCCCTCAAGCTGGCCCGGCCCGTCTCCGCCCGCGTGGACATGGAGGTGTCCTGGGGCCTCTGGAGCACGCGCCTGCCGCGCAATGACTTGCGATACACGCGCCAGGTGTTCGGCGTGGGCTTCACCTGGCGCGACCAGGACTAGGAGCCCAGGCTCTGGAGCACCGTCAGTCCAGGTCGGCGATGCGCTCGTCGATTTCCTCGGCCAGGCTGGGGTGCTGCTGGGCGAGCGCGTGGTCCCGGGCGGTGGTGAGCACCTGCTTCGCCTTGTCCGTCTGGCCGGCCCCCGCGTAGGCATCCCCCAGGGAGACGAGGGCGGCGGCGTACTTCGGGTCCAGGCGGACCGCGGACTCCAGGCTCTGGATGGCGCTGTCGTATTCCTTGCGTTCCAGGTGGAGCTTCCCCAGGGAGAACCAGGCCATGGGGGCGTCGGGGAACTGGGCCACCATCTTCTTGAACTGCTCCAGGCGGGCGTCGCTCATGGACGGAACCCATTAGAGGAGCGCTGGAAGCTTGCCAAGGGTGCGATAGGGTATCCGCCACATGGCCACGAAGAAGAAGACCCCTGCATCCAAGAAGGCGAAGGCGAAGAGCACGACCCGGGCTCCGGCCCGCAAGAAGACGGCCGCCAAGAAGGCGAAGCCGGGCGTGCGTCCGCCCCCGCGCAAGAAGACCGCCGCCGCGCGCAAGAAGGCGCCGAAGCCCGCCCCCCCGCCGCCGTTGCCCAAGCCCGCGGAGAACGCGAAGGCGCGTGAGCTGGCGCGCCGCATCGGCGACCTGCTGCTGGACAAGAAGGCCACGGACGTCGTCATCCTCGACATGCGCGGGATGACGTCCTACGCGGACTACATCGTCATCGCCTCCGGCGAGAGCGACCGTCAGGTGAGCGCCATGGCGGAGAACGTCCAGGTGCAGCTCAAGCAGGGGGCGCAGCCCCTGCGCCCCATCAGCACGGAAGGCCTGGAGACGGGCCAGTGGGTGCTGCTGGACTACGACGACGTCGTGGCCCACCTGTTCAACGGCGAGGTGCGCGCCTTCTACGACCTGGACGGGCTGTGGGCGGACGCGCCCCGGGTGAAGCTGTCCTAGTCCCGTGAAGGTCCGCCTCCTCTCCATCGGCAAGGACCGCTCCGGGTTGTTCGAGCCCGCCGTGCAGGAGTACGCGCGGCGGCTCGAGCACTACACGCGCTTCGAGCTCCTGGAGCTGACCGAAGCGTCGGGCCGCAAGCTCAAGCCCGGCGAGGCGAAGTCCGCGGAGGCCGCCGCCATCCTCGGCAAGCGCAAGCCGCAGGACTGGATCGTGGCGCTGGACGAGCGCGGCACCCTGCTGGATTCGGTGGAGCTTGCCCGCTACGTCGCCAAGGCGCAGACGGGCTCGAAGGACCTGCTCTTCGTCATTGGCGGGGACGAGGGCCTGGACGACTCGGTGCGCGGCGCGGCGCATCAGGTGATGTCGCTGTCGCGGATGACGCTGCCCCACCGGCTGGCGCGGGTGGTGCTCATTGAGCAGCTCTACCGCGCGTTCACCATCCTGAAGGGCGAGCCCTACCACAAGTAGGCGGCCGGGCGGCCCGCCCCGAGGTGCTGGGGGCCTGGGCGTCAGGGCGCGTGAAGGGGCTGCGTCGGAGCGGCCATCATGAACACGCCCTCTTCTGAAACCTCCACGGCCGCCACCGTGCGCATCATCGCCTCGCCCCAGTCCTGGGTGGAGGGCGAGGCCGTCCGCCAATTGGAGGCCGTGTCGCGCCTGCCCGGGATGAGACTCGCGGTGGGCCTGCCGGACCTGCATCCCGGCAAGGGCGCTCCGGTGGGCGCGGCCTTCGAGTCCGAGGGCTTCCTCTATCCCTATCTCGTGGGCAGCGACATCGGCTGTGGCATGGGGTTGTGGGACGTGGACCTGCTGACACGCAAGGCGAAGGCGGAGCGGTGGGCGGCGAAGTTGGACCTGGAAGGGCCGTGGGTGGGGGACACGAAGGCGGTGCTCGAGGAGCACGGCGCGCGCGGCATGGGTTTCGAGTCGGCGCTGGGCACGGTGGGCGGCGGCAACCACTTCGCGGAGGTGCAGCGGGTGGAGGAGGTGCACGACACGCGCGTCTTCGAAGCGCTGGGCCTGCGGGAGGAGCGCTTGCTGTTGCTCGTGCACTCGGGGTCACGCGGGCTGGGGGAGGCCATCCTGCGCAAGCATGTCGACCGGCATGCGGCGGGCGGACTGGCGGCGGATTCGGACGAGGCGCGCGAATACCTCCAGCGGCATGACGGCGCGGTGCTGTGGGCGAAGGCGAACCGGGCACTGGTGGCGCAGCGGACGTTGGATGGGATTGGGGCGACGGGGCGGCGGGTGTTGGACGTGTGCCACAACAGCGTCACCGCGCGGCATGCGGACGGACGCGTGGGGTGGTTGCACCGCAAGGGCGCGGCGCCGTGGGACGATGGTCCGGTGGTGATTCCCGGCAGCCGCGGTGCCCTGAGCTATCTGGTGCTGCCGGTGGGCACGGGCGAGCAGAGCGCGTACAGCCTGGCGCACGGCGCGGGACGCAAGTGGACGCGCACGGCGGCGCGGGAGCGGCTGAAGGAGCGCTTCACGGCGGAGTCGCTGACGCGCACGTCCTTCAAGAGCCACGTGGTGTGCGAAGACCGGGACCTGCTCTTCGAGGAGGCGCCGCCGGCATACAAAGCCATCGACCGCGTGGTGACGGACCTGGTGGAGGCGGGGCTGGTGAGGGTGGTGGCGACGCTGGCGCCGGTGCTCACGTACAAGACGCGAGGCCGCACGGCGGAGTGAGCGGCACGGGGCTCGCACGAGGGGCACGGGATGCGCTGCCCCTGTGAGTCCCGGTGATGTGGAAGGCCCTGTTGGATCTGGTCTATCCGCCCATGTGTCTGGCCTGCGCGAAGGTGCTGCCGGGCGCGGGCGCGGTGTTCTGCGAGCCGTGTGACACGGCGCTGGAGCGGCTGCCTCCGGTGTGTTGCCGGACGTGCGCGGAGCCGGGCGCGTTCCCGGGGAACACCTGTCCCCGCTGCCGGACGGTGCCACCCCCGTTCAGCCGGGCCTGGGCGCCCTTCGCGCATGAAGGGCCGGTGGCGCGAGCCATCCACCGGTTCAAGTACGAGGACCACCCGGACCTCGCGGCGCCATTGGGGGTACTGCTCGCGGACGAGGCGCGGCGGTTCTTGAGGACCGCGCCCGGATGCGTGGTGGCGTTGCCTCTGCATGTGCGGCGATTCCGGAAGCGGCAGTACGACCAGGCGCACCTGCTCGCGGCGGAGCTGGCGAAGGCCACGGGGCGGACGGCGCCGGGGGATTGGCTGAAGCGCACGCGGGAGACGCGTAGGCAGGTGGGGCTGAGTGAAGCGGAGCGCACGGGCAACGTGGCAGGAGCGTTCGTGGCGTCGCGGGCGGTGAAGGGGCAGGAGGTGTTGCTCCTGGACGACGTGTTCACCACCGGGTCCACCGCGCGAGCCGCCGCGATCGCGCTGCGGGAAGCGGGGGCCACGCGCGTGGAGGTGCTGACCTTGGCGAGGGCGTTCACCCTCGCCTGATGACTGTGATTCAGCCCTGGGACTTCTTGAGCCGGGCGAGCTCGGCCTCGAGTTCCTTCAGACGACGCTCCAGGCCCTCGCGACGCTGAAGCTCGGCCTCCAGTTGGAGGACACGCTCTCTGTAGCTCAGCAGCGGCGTGGCGCTGGTCCAGAGCTGGAGGCGCTCTCCTTCCGTCTGGAATTCGAGTCCCAGCACCTTGGAGACGTATCGCCCCCGCTGTGGTTCGAGGCGGGTGTAGACGCGCGCATCGGGTGTCTCGAGCTGGTAGCACTCCAGCGTGCAGTCGCGTCCGTCGAGGATGAAGTACTCGGGAATCCCCAGGCGGGCATAGCGCTGCACATTGGCTTCGGCGGCTGTCTTCCGGTCGCCGCCCGCGTGCACCTCCATGACCCAATCCAACCCGTGGGCCTCGGCGCTACACACCCACTTGTCGCGAGTGCGCTGTTCCGCATCCAGCACGACCAGCAGGTCCGGCGCGAAGCGTGGCTCCTCGGGGTAGTAGATGGGGAGCGCGGAGCTCACATAGGCCCGTCGGGACTGCTGGGCCCAGTATCTGCGCAACACATTCCAGACGTAGGTACGCGGGCCGGTGTGCCAATCCCCTTCTGGCATTGGCATCTCATTCCACGTCACCTCGCCGGGCAGGGACGCCACGACCTGTGCCCGCTCCTCTTCGTCCATTGCATCCCATGCAGCCTGGGAGGGCGCACGTGGATATTCGAGCACAACCTCTGGAGTCACATCTTCCATGAAGGACATGATGGGTCGTCTCCATGGCAGGGTCAATCACCCGGGCGCCGTCTATGCTTCGCGGCGAATGACATCCACACCGGCCCCCATTCCTGGCAACGAGCCGAACGCGCAGCCACGGTGTGGCCCGCATTCCAGGGTCGCGACGGAGGCGTGCTCGCGCTGCGGTGGCTTCATGTGCCGGGCGTGCATTGCGCCGGACAGTGAGCCCGCGCACTGCCGGACGTGCCGGAAGCACCTGCTGGCGACGGGCGCCATCGTTCCCAGCAATCACTCCACCCTGGGCGAATACCTGGCCCAGTTCAGCGGGTTGATTGCCTTCCTCACCTCAGTGGGAATCTATCTGGCGCTCCGTACGGACTGGTCCGGGCTGTGGCTGATCGGCTTCACATTGGGCCTTGCCTGTGGCGTCGCAACGCTCATCCTGGAGCGGAGCCGCCTCCGCCCCGGAATCGTCGCGCCCGCCATCATCGGCATCCTGCTCAACGGCCCTCCGTTCCTCTGGGGAATGCTGGGGGTCGTGCTGCCGATCATGGCCAGCAGATGGTGAATCAGCGCGTCTTCGCCGTCTCCAGCGCGAGCGCCTCACCCCGCAACTGCGCGTCCAGCCAGAACGTCCCGCCCGGCACGAGCGAAGCCACGAAGGCCAAGGCGATCCGCTTCACACCCCAGCGGTATTCGATGGCCGCCATCATCAGCGTGTAGAGATACGCCATGAACAGCAGGCCGTGCGCCATGCCCACCACGCGCACGCCCAGGGGCATGTGCAGCACGTACTTCAGCGGCATGGCGATGAGCAGCAGCACCAGGAAGGACAGGCCTTCCCAGAAGGCGACGAGGCGGAAACGGCCCAGGGCGGTCTTCAGCATGACGTCCTCTCTCCTCCGCCCATCCCCTGCCGTCAAGACACCCGACGCTACGACCGCGCCTGCCCGCTCCAGGGCCCGCCTGACGTCAGGGCATCCCGGATGTCGGAAGCATCACGCCCTACGCCTTCCTCCACCCGTCCAGCCCCGGAGGCTGTTATCCCCC
>NZ_RAWF01000035.1:0-48125 GCF_003612075.1 Corallococcus sp. CA041A | reverse complement strand
GGGAGGGCGGACGCGGGCGTGGTGTACGCGACGGACGCGGCGCAATCGAAGAAGGTCCGGGTGGTGTTCACGGTGCCGGAGGGGGATGCGCCGCGCATCGTGTATCCGGCGGCGGCGCTGACGCAGGGCAAGGCGCCGGAAGGCGGTCTCGCGTTCGTGCGCTTCCTCCAGACGGAAGGAGCGCGGAAGGAGTTCCGCCGGTTGGGTTTCCTGGACGCGAGCGCGGCGAAGGCGGCGCCGGATGCAGGTGTGCTCCAGAACGCCCCGTCCGGGACTCGCGGCGGGATGCCTGACGCGGGCAAGGGGCATCCCGCGCCGTGATGGGCGAAGGACTGACAGGGCTGGTGCTGTTCACGGTGGCGGTGGCGGCCCTGTCCACGGCGCTCATCCTGGTGCCGGGCGTGGCGGCGGCGTACGCGCTTGCGCGCTGGAAGGGCCCGGGGCGCGGCGTGGTGGAGACGCTGTTGGCGCTGCCGCTGGTGCTGCCTCCGACGGCGGTGGGCCTGGTGCTGCTGGAGTTGCTCGCGCGGGACTCGGCGCTGGGACGGTTGCTGGATGCGCTGGGCGTGGAGGTGGTGTTCACGCCGAAGGCGGTGGTGCTGGCCAGCGCGGTGATGGCGTTCCCGCTGCTGGTGCGCTCCGCGCGCGCGGGCTTCGAGGAAGTGGATCCCCGGCTGGTGGCGGTGGCGCGCACGCTGGGGGAC
The DNA here is from genome assembly GCF_003612075.1 of Corallococcus sp. CA041A. Lineage (NCBI taxonomy): Bacteria > Pseudomonadati > Myxococcota > Myxococcia > Myxococcales > Myxococcaceae > Corallococcus > Corallococcus sp. CA041A. The sequence continues at coordinate 47,421 of NZ_RAWF01000035.1, read as the reverse complement.
ACGCGCACGCGAGCCTTCTTCCGGGTGACGTTGCCGCTGGCGTGGCGCGGGGTGCTCACGGGCGCGCTGCTCGCGTTCTCACGGGCGCTGGGTGAGTTCGGCGCGACGGTGCTGGTGGCGGGCAACATCCCAGGCAGCACTCAGACGTTGTCCCTGGCCATCTTCCAGCGCACGCAGGTGGGGCAGGACGCGGAGGCGCTGAAGCTCGCGGGCGTCTCGGTGGTGCTCGCGTTCGGGGCCATGTACGTGACGGAAGTGGTGACGCGGCGGCGCGGAGCGCGGGGGCTCGCGTGAAGCCCAGGCAATCCGGGCCGGCGGCTTCGAGACGCCACATGTCCGCGGAGGACGTACGAGGCGCCACGCGAACAGGAGGCGCACGTCCGTGATGGAGCTGTCCCTCAGTCTGCCCCTGGCGCGCTTCACGCTGGAGGTCGAAGCGCGCTTCACATCCGCGTCGGTAGCGGTGTTGGGGCGCTCGGGCTCCGGGAAGACGTCACTGCTGGAGGTGCTCGCGGGCCTGCGGCGAGGCGCCACGGGGCGCGTCGTGGTGGATGACCGCGTGCTGCTCGACACGGCTGCGGGCATCGACGTGCCGCCCGAAGCGCGCCGCATGGGCTACGTGCCGCAGGATGCGTTGCTCTTCCCGCACCTCACCGCCGGACAGAACGTGCGCTTCGGAGTGCGCGCCGGAAGGCCGTCACGCGTGGACGAAGCCGTGCACCTGCTGGAGCTGGAGCCGCTGCTGCACCGCTACCCGGTGACGCTGTCCGGTGGCGAGAAGCAGCGGGTCGCCCTGGCGCGGGCGCTCGCCACCGACCCGGCGCTGCTGCTGCTCGATGAACCGCTGGCCGCACTGGACATCGCATTGAAGGAGCGCGTGCTTCCGTACCTGCTGCGAGTGCGCGACGAAGCCCGCGTGCCCCTGCTCTACGTCACCCATCAGCTCGGCGAAGCACGGGCCCTGGCCCGCGAAGCCCTGCTCCTGGATGGCGGCACGGTGAAGGCCGTAGGCCCCGCGGACACGGTGCTGGGTACCGTGGCGCGAGGCCTGCTCACCGGTGAGCCCGAGGAGAACATCCTCGAAGGCGCGCTGGAGCGTCCCGAATCCGGAGGCACGCGGCTGCGAGTCACGGACGGCCTGTCCCTCTGGGTGCCGGATGCGCCGGAGCTGCCCCAGGGCACCCGTGCCGCCTATGCCATTCCCGCCGAGGACATCCTCCTGTCCACCGGACCGCTGAGCGGCGTCTCCGCGCGCAATGTGCTCGAAGGCACGGTGACGAAGCTGGAGGACGCAGGGGCAGGGGAGTGCGCGACCCACGTGGACGTCACGGGCGTGCGCTGGGTGGTCCGTCTCACGCATGTCGCCGTGCGCGAGCTGCACATCGCACCGGGCCTGCGCGTGTACCTCGCGGTGAAGTCCTCCGCCTGCCGCCGCTTGGCGGGACGGGCTTCCTAGTCCCCGCGCGCTTCCGCCTCGAACCGCCGGTGGGAGGCCTCCATCCGCACCAGCGCGTCCACGAGGCTGCGCTCGATGTCCTCGCGCTGGGCCTGTACCAGGGCTTCCGGAAACCCCATGCGCTCCAGCAGGTTCAGCTGCATGTAGAACTCCTCGCACTGCCGGTGGCCGCTCTTGCTATCCAGGTACTCGCCTGCCCGCAGGAGGAAGTCACCCCAGGCGATGGACCCGTCACGGTGGCGAAGGAGCAGGCTCGCCAGGTGGTCCGCGTCCTCCACGTCCCGCTCCTCGACAGTGGCCAGCTGCGCAATGCCCGGCATGTCGAGGAGCAACCCGTGCGCCCTGTCGATCCCGGGCACCGTGCACAGCTCCAGCAACCAGAGCGGTGGGGCGTCCAGCTTCATCACCCACGCATCCGCCCAGGCGATGAGCCGCTGGAGCCCGATGTGCCCCGTCCTCACCATCACCGCGATCCGCGCGACGGCGACCGGGTCGAACGGGGTGCCATCCCTCACCGCTTCGCTCCCGTCTTCTTCGCCCCGCCGCGTCCCGCCGGCTTCGCGTGGTAGCCCTCCACGCGCATGCCCAGCTCATGGACCACGGACATCGCCGTGTCCTGCGGGATGCGCGTGTCCTTCAGCTTGTTGCGCGCGGGGTCCAGCACCAGGCCCGTGGCCCCGGAGAAGTCCGCCCGGGTCAGCGTGCAGCCGCGGAAGTTGCTGCCGGTGAGGTCCGCGCCGGTGAAGTCCGCGTCCGTCAGGTCCATGTCGAAGAAGTTCGCCTCCCGCGCCACGCAGCGCACGAAGGACGTCTGGCGCAGGCTCAGCCCCACGAACGAGCTGTAGGGCATGGCGCACTCCTCGAAGTTCGCCTCCGGGTTCGCCGCCACGCCCGTCCAGTCGATGCCCATCAGCTTCGAGCCCTCGAAGCGCACGTCCCGCAGCCGGATGGCGTTGAAGTTCGCGCGCGTCAGGTTGCAGCCCTGGAACGCGCACGCCTCCAGCAGCGCCTCCTTCCACCGGCTCTCCTGCAGCTCACAGTTCACGAAGGTGCACCGGTAGAACTCCTTGTCACCCAGGTCGACGTTCTGGAGATCCAACCCCTCGAACGTCTCCTTCTCGAACGAGTCCTCCTGCTGGAGCCGCTTCACCACCGCGCTGTCGTCCTGGGCCATGGCGGCTTTATACCGGCCCGCCGTCACGCGTGCGCGGTGTGCAGCGTCCGCTCCAGCCAGTCGAAGACGCGCTCGTCCCGCAGCGCTGGCGCCGCGGGCTCGCAGTGCCAGCTGGCGCCCTCTGACTCCGTGAAGCGCAGCAGCGTGGAGCCCTTCAGCGCGGCGTGCAGTTCCTCGGACTGGCCCGGCCAGAACTGCTCATGGTCCGGCGAAGTAATGAGCATTGGACAACCCACGCGCGCGAGTATCTCCGCGTCCAGGTGCATCGCCTCCGCCGCCTTGTACGCGTCGAACGGCGAGCGCGTCCCATGGGGCGCCATGCGCCACTGGAGCTCCGCCCGCTCGGCGGGGAAGTCCTTCAGTCCCTCGGCCATGGACGCATCGAAGGTCTCCTTCTCTCCGGCATCCAGCAGCCGCGTCATCTCCGGAGGCAGGTGCTCGCGCCACGAATCCCCCACCCGCATCACGCCGGGATCCGCGACCGCCGCCGCCACGCGGTGCTCGAACGCCACCGCGCGAGGCACCTGGTAGCCCGCCTGGCTGACGCCGAGCAGCGCGATGCGCTGGGGATCCACCTCCGCGCGCGTGAGCAGCCAGTCCATCACCGGCGTCACCACGCGCTCCCAATCCGCGCGGAAGGGCAGCCCCTGCCGGTGCAGCGCCGCGCCCTGGCCCGGCCCGTCGAAGGTCAGCGCGTTCCAGCCGCGCTCCACCGCCGCCGCGCCGCCGTCCTTCCACATCGACGTCACCGGCCCGTCGCTGCCGTTGTTCATGATGAGGGTGGGCCTCGGCCGGACGTGTCCATTCGCTGGCCGGAAGAAGTACCCCTCCAGCGACATGCCTTCGTAGGGAATGGAGACCCGCTCGACGGGCGGCTCGAACAACGCGGCCGCGTGGTCCCAGCAGTCCCGGTGCCGCAGCCACAGCGCGCGGAACCGCTCTGGCCGCGAGGTGCCGGGCGCGCAGGCGGAAGCTTCATGGAAGTAGGTGCTCGCGCGCAGGAACGCCGAGCGTGCACTGGCGCGGTGCCCGTGGGCTGCGCTGGCGTGGGCCTGGCGCTCCAGCCGTTCGGCCAGGGCGGTGAACTCCCGCACCCACGCCTCTCGGTCCCCGTCCGGAATCCCATCCAGCGTGACGAGGACCTCTCCCGCGTCGGAGAGCCCCCGGTACGCGGCGCCCAGCAATCCCAGGCGGGCGAACTCGAACCGTCCATCCTTGAAGTGGCGTTCCATCCCGGGAGGATGGCGCTCCCTCCCCGGCGGGGCCCGCCACGGGCATCAGGGCCCACCAGCGTCCGCCTCCCCGACCGCTCCACCGCGAAGGGCCCGGCCCCCAGGGAGCACCGGGCCCTCCACGGCCTTCACGCTACTTGGCCACCAGCACCAGCACGCCGCGGCCGCACACGCCGTAGCTCGTGGCCTCGCCGCCAATCAGCACCATGCTGGCCGGGTTGAGCACCACCTGGTTCGGGCCCTCGGCCCACGAGCACGTGTCAGTCACGCGGTACCACTGCTTGCCGTTGCCCGGCCACGGCAGCAGGAAGTTCACGTTGGCGGACCAGCCGTTGTACGCGACGTAGATGGCGCTCACCGTCTCACCGGAGAACTCCGTCGCGTCGATGCGGTAGGCCAGCGCATGCTGGGTCGCGTCGTTGAAGTACGCCGCGTCCGGCACGAAGCCGTCCGGCTTGAACCAGCGGTGCTGCTCCATCACGTTCGAGTTGTTGTCGTTCGTCTTGTAGAACTCCGCCGGGCGCAGCGCGGGGTGTGCCTTGCGGAACGCGATGAGGTTCTGGGTGAACGTGCGGAAGTTGGACTGGTCCGTGGTCCACGCGTAGTCCAGCCAGTTCTTGTTCGAGTCCAGGTTGTACACGTTGTTGTTGCAGTACTGCGTGCGCAGGAATTCGTCGCCGCCCGTCAGCATGGGCACGCCCGCGCTCAGCATCATGAACGCCATGCCGTTGCGCGCCGCCTGGCGTTGGAGCGCCGCGTTGCCGCCGTGGTCCCAGCTGTGGTTGTTGTCCTCGCCGCCGTCGGACGGGCCGTAGGGCCACGCCTGGCTGTTGTTCTTGCTGTTGCACGAGTAGATGTCCTTCAAGGTGAGGCCGTCGTGGGCCACCATGAAGTTCACGGACGCCGCCGGCTTGCGGCCGTCATCCGAGTACAGGTCCGACGAGCCCGCGAAGCGCGTGGCCAGGTCCGACGGCTTGATGCTCTCCACGCCCATCTGGTTCTGGTCCTTGCGGAAGGTGTCGCGGAACGCGCCGTTCCACTCGCGCCACTTCGCCGGGAAGTTGCCCACCTGGTAGGAATTGCCGCCAATGGCCCACGGCTCCGCGATGAAGTCCGTGCCCGCGCCGCCCGCCTCCGGACGCGGATCCAGCTGCGTGGTGATTTGGTTGAGCGCCGTGTTCGCGTTGTCGCGGTTGTACTCGTAGCCGCTGTGCGTGGTCGTCTCGTGCTCGTAGATGTTGCCCAGCACCGACGCCAGGTCGAACCGGAAGCCGTCCACGCCCAGCGTGTCCTTCCAGTACGACAGCGAATGCAGGATGACGTTGCGGGCCGTGGGGTTGAACGTGTTGAAGTTGCCGCCCACGCCCGTGTTGTCCCAGTTGAACTTCATGTCCTTCGTCAGGCTGTAGTACGTGGGGTTGTCCAGGCCCCGGTACGACATGACGTTGTACGTGCTCGGGTCGCCGCTGATCCACCCGCCGCCTTCGCCGGTGTGGTTGTAGACCACGTCCACCAGCACCTTGATGCCGGCGTCGTGGAACGCCTTCACCATGCTCTTGAACTCGCGCGTGGGGCCGCCCGGCGTCTGGTCGCACGCGTAGCGGCGGTCCGGCGCGAAGTAGCTGAGGTTCATGTAACCCCAGTAGTTGTCGCCCGCGGTGCTCGCGACCGCGTCGTTGTTGCCGTTGTCCGTCTCGTGCAGCGGCAGGAACTCCACCGCCGTCACGCCCAGCGTCGCCAGCTGCGCGGCCTTCTGGCCCGCGGTCTTGTAGGTGCCCAGGCAGGCGGCATCCAAACCGGAGCCGGTGTCCTGCTTCGTCAGGCCGCGCAGGTGCACCTCATAGACGACGTCGTCCTTGAAGGCGCGCGTGGGCTTGGTGCCGGTGGCCGTTGTGTCCGGCGCGAGCACGATGCCCTTGGGCGCGAACGGACCGCTGTCCTTGTAGCGGTGCAACGGGCCGGACGCGTACACCGTGCCGTCCGCGTTGTTGGGGTTCACCGGGTCGTGCGACAGCTCCAGCGCGTACGGGTCCCACAGGAGCTTGTTCGGGTTGAAGCGGTTGCCCGCGGAGTCCACATCCGCGACGAAGCCCAACGCGCTGTTGGTCGTCGTGTTCCAGGTGGAGACGTACGTCCAGTTGGGGCCCCACGCGCGGTAGCCGTAATAGACGGTGCCGGTGACGCCGTAGCTGTTCTTCAGCGTGGCGACGGAGACGGACTTGGACCAGACCTTGGTCGTCGCGTTCTGCGTCATCACGTACGTCGCGGCCGGACTCGCGCCCTGGGCCGTCTTGTAGATCCACAGCTCGATGCGCGTGGCGCGCGACGAGTAGATGTTGAAGTTGATGTTGGCCTGCGTGGCGTCGTACTTCGCCCCCAGCGTCCAGGAGAGCAGCTCCTGCTCACGCTGCGCGGTGTCCTCCACTGCGGGCGCGGCGGGAGCGGGGACTTCGGCGGGTGTTTCCGGGGAGGCGCAGGAGACCAGCGCCGAGGCGAAGCCCACGGCGACAAGGGGATGCCACCGCGTGAGCCAGGGGCTCCGGCGGTGACGACGGGGAGGGGTCATCATGGATGTGGCTCCAGACGCGGCAAGCGAGGGTCACGACCGCTGCAAGGCCACCGGGCCCGCGACTACCCGGGGCCCGTCCGGTTCACCACCCCCACGACAGTGAAGTCAACCGCACGTTCCCCCACTCGCGCCCCCGGGCCCGCTCGCGTGTGACGCAAGACATGGCCCAGCGCGTCAAGACGTGTGACATCCCTGTTTCAAGAGGGATGTCACACGTCTGGGAAGCCGCTCAGGGGGCGGCGACGCAGGTCTTGCTGGCCCCACACACCAGGTCGAGGGCGCAGTCCTCGTTGCCCACGCACTTCGTGCCCTGGGGGCAGTCGTAGCCGCTGCCGCCGTTCATCCCGCTCACCTTGAAGTTGTTGTTGGCGACCTTCTCCGTCATCGCCTGGTTGCCGATGGAGCCCTTCAGCTTGTGGGCGACGTTCACGGTGATGGAGCCGGTGACGACCGTGGCTCCGATTTCGAACGGCTCCTCCACCGCGTTGATGGCGTCCCGGATGACGAGGGCGATCTGCGTCGCGGGCGTGCCGTTCGCCACGACCACCCGCTGGTTGGCGGCGTTCTTGAGCTTGTTGTCGCGGTCCAGTTCGAAGGTGACCGGCGTGTTGATGCCATCGCTGATGGTGAACGTCTCCTCGTCGACCAGGTTCGAGCTCGCCGTGGCCGTGATGGTGCCCGTCGCAGCCTGGAGCGTCTGCACCTTGCAGTTGGCGCTGCATGAGCCGCAGGCGAGGGTGTTGCCGTCGTCGCAGAGTTCATTCGAGGCGTTGGCGTCCACCACCCCGTCGCCGCAGACGTTGCCCTCGAGCGAGAGGACCGTCTGGCAGTCGTTGCTGCACCGCTTGCAGCTCGCCGTGCCGTAGGCGCAGGCGGTCTCCGTGGTGGTGTTGCCGTCGTCGCAGGCCTCGTTCGCCGAGTCCAGCACGCCGTCGCCGCAGACGTTGCCCGTGACGGAGACCAGTTCCTTGCAGTCGCCGCGGCACACCTTGCAGCTCGCCTGACCGTAGGGGCAGGAGGACTCCGTCTGCGTGTTGCCGTCGTCGCACACCTCGTTCGTGGAGCTGGGGTCCTGCTTGCCGTCGCCGCAGACGTTGCCCGTGAGCGGGAGGAGCGTCTGGCAGTCGCTGCTGCACCGCTGGCAGCTGGCCACGCCGTAGGGGCAGGCGGTCTCCGTGGTGGTGTTGCCGTCATCGCACGTCTCGTGGGCCAGGTCCGCCACGCCGTCGCCGCAGACGTTGCCCTTCACCGCCAGCAGTTGCTTGCAGTCGCCGCTGCACGTCTGGCAGTTGGCCACGCCATAGGGACAGGAGGTCTCCGTGGTGGTGTTGCCGTCGTCGCAGGCCTCGTGGGTCATGTCCCGCTGGTTGTCGCCGCAGACGTTGCCCTGGAGATTGAGCGCCGTCTGGCAGTCACCGCTGCACTTCTGGCAGCTCGCCTGGCCGTAGTCGCACGCGACTTCCGTCTTGGTGTTGCCGTCGTCGCAGGCCTCGTGGTCCGGGTCCTTCGCGTTGTCGCCGCAGATGTTTCCCGTGCGCGACAGGCTCTCCTTGCAGTCGAAGCGGCACACCTTGCAGTTGGCGGTGCCGTAGGGGCAGGCGTCCTCGGTCTCGGTGTTGCCGTCGTCACAGGCCTCGTTGGTGGCGTCCTTCACGTTGTCGCCGCAGACGTTGCCCTGGAGATTGAGCGCCGTCTTGCAGTCGCCGCTGCACGCCTGGCAGGTGGCGGTGCCGTAGTCGCACGCGGTCTCCGTGCGGGTGTTGCCGTCGTCGCAGGACTCCGGGCGGTCCGGTCCGTTGACGTTGACCACGCTGTCGCCGCAGATGTTCGGCTTGCAGGTGCCCAGGCAGTCGTCGTCGTCGCGCGTGTTGCCGTCGTCGCACTGCTCCTTCGCCGCCGTGTTGGTGACGCCGTCGCCGCAGGCCACGGGGGTGCAGTCCACGTCGCAGATGGCGGAGTTGGGCCCGTCGTCGCACTGCTCACCCGCGGCGGTGTTGAGGTACCGGTCGCCGCAGGCCGCGGGCGTGCAGTCCGCGTTGCACGTGCGGGAGTTGCCCGCCGTGTCGCACAGTTCGCCGCGCGTGATGTTGGTGAAGCCGTCGCCGCAGAAGGCGATGGTGCAGTCCGCGTCACAGGCGGGGCTGTTGACGGGGCCGGGGTTGTCGCACTGCTCGCCGGAGGACGTGTTCACCACGCCGTCGCCGCAGGCGCGCAGCGTGCAGTTGGCGTTGCAGTAGGCGGACTCGCCCTTGTCGTCGCACGCCTCGCCCGCGGTCCGGTTGACGATGCCATCACCGCAGACGCGCACGGTGCAGTTGAGGTTGCAGGTGGCGGACTCGCCCTTGTCGTCGCACTGCTCCTCGCCGTCGCGGACGCCGTTGCCGCAGCCTTCCGCGGACCGGCAGTCCGCGCTGCAACCGTCTTCGCTGACGTTGTTGCCGTCGTCGCAGATTTCACCCTTGATGACGTCGAGGACGCCGTTGCCGCACGTCTCGTTGGACTTGCAGTCGGAGCTGCACCCGTCGCCGTTGATGTTGTTGCCGTCGTCGCACTTCTCACCCTTGGCGACGTCCACGTAGCCGTTGCCGCAGCTCTCCTGGGAACGGCAGTCCTCGCTGCACCCGTCGCCGCTGACGGTGTTGCCGTCGTCGCACTTCTCACCCTTCGTGGGGTCGGTGTAGCCGTTGCCGCACGTCTCGTTGGACAGGCAGTCCGCGCTGCAGCCGTCGCCGCTGGCGTTGTTGCCGTCGTCGCACTTCTCGCCCACGGCCGTGTCCGTGACGCCGTTGCCGCACAGTTCGTTGGACTTGCAGTCCGCGCTGCAGCCGTCGCCGTCCCGGGTGTTGCCGTCGTCGCACTTCTCCTTCGTGACCTGGTCCACGACGCCGTTGCCGCAGGTCTCGGTGGATTTGCAGTCGCGGCTACAGCCGTCGCCATCCACGATGTTGCCGTCGTCACACTGCTCGTGGTCCTGGACGACGCCGTCGCCACATTCCGTGGAGATGCAGGTGGCCTGGTTCGCGGCGCACTTCAGGCCGTCCGGACACACCAGCCCGGCGGGGCAGTCCACCGTGGTGGCCTGGAAGCAGGAGGAGAGCAGCAGGAGCGGCGCGGCCAGGAGAAGCAGGGCGCGCGCCATGGAAGAGGGGGAGACGCGTGTCATGCGAGGACCTCTAGAAACGGAACGTGGCCACGGCACCGCCCGAACCCGCGCCGAGGAGCGGCGTGACCTGCACGGTCACCGCCTCCTGGCCCGGTTCGATGCGGTACGGCTTGGGTTGGTTGAGGACGGCGAGCACCGCGCCGGTGACGATGACGGCTCCGCCCACGGCGTACCCGGCGATGGCGCCGGTCTGCATCAGGTTGCCCTGCGAGCGCTCGTCGGCGACGGCGGCGGGCGGTACGCAGCCTCCGCATTCGGTGATGCCGGACTCGAAGGCTCGGAAGTGGTCGCGGGACTGGAGGTGCAGGAAGGTGCTGCCTCCCGCCACGGCCACGCCCGCGCCCATCACCAGCCAGGGCATCGCGGCGGACCAGCGGCGCTTGTAGCGGATGAGATCGTCGGACGTGAAGAGCTTCAAATCCAGCGCCGTCGTCTCACCGGGCAGCAGCGTGCGGCTCTGGTCGCTGGGCACGAAGCCCGCCATCGTCGCGGAGATGCTGTGCGCGCCGGGGCGCACCAGCCCCTCGTAGCGGCCGGGAGCCACGAACAGCGTCTGGCCGTCCATGGTCACCGTGGCGCCGGGCGTGGCGCAGGTGATGTCCACCCGCGCGAGCTGCTTCTCCACCAGCGTCTTGTAGTTGCGGGCGTACTCGTACTTCTCCTTCTCCAGCGGCGCCGGTCCGAAGCGCAGCGCCGCCACCAGGTGTTCGTGCACCTCCACCGGCTGGTCCAGGTTCATCAGCGCCAGCGCGAGGTTGTAGTGGATGGCCGGATGGTCCCAGCGCGCCAGCGCCTGGCGGTACTTCTCCACGGCCTGCACGAAGATGGATTCCTTCAAGAGCGCGTTGCCTTCGCCGAACAGCGCGAGCGACGCGTCCTGATCCGTCTTGGCGATGCCCTTCGCCCAGGGGCGCTCGTCCGCGCCGGGCTGCGAGCCCTCCAGCGTGCTGCTGGCCTGCTCCTGCTGGGACTCCACGGCCTTCGGCGTGGGCGGCGGGGGCATGGGAAGGGACTCGGAGAGGGGCGCGTCCGAGGGGGCCGGCGTGGCCTCGGCGGCGGTGGGCTTGCGCCGCCGCTTCGAGGAACCCGTGCCGGACACCTTCGCCGTGCCGGAGGTCTTGCCCGTGGCCTTCGACGCGGTGGGTTTCTTCTTCGTGCCCCGGGACGCCTTCGTGGTGCCTGTCCGTGGCGCCGGCTCCTGCGCCAGCGCGGGCACCGACTCCAGCGCCAGCAGCACCGACAACACGAACGCGGACCTGCTCATCACCCTGTTCAAGATGCTTCTCACTTCAGGACCTCGATGACCGGACTTCCGAGCTGGGATTGCAGACGGGAGACGCGCTCCTTCTCCCGCTTGAGCAACGTGGAGAGTTCTTCCGCCGCGCGGAGGGCGTCCTCGCGGGCGTCGCGCGCGGAGTCGGCGCTCTCCTCGGCGCGCTTCTTGGCGAACCGGGCGCGCAGCTGCGCTTCCTGGGCCCGCTTCAGCGCGGACACCAGTTCGTCGTTCTTGCTGAGCAGCTCCTGGTTGGCCAGCGCCACCTGCTCGTTGGCTGACTCCGCCGCCTGCTGCGCCTTCTGGCGCTCCAGTTCCTTGGCCTGCACCTCGGCCAGCCGCTGCTTGGCCTCGACTTCCGCGCTGCGGGCCGTGGACTCGGCGGCGCGCGCGATGATCTCCGCCGCCTGGGCCCCCTGGGCCTGCTTCTCGGCCTCCTGCTGCGCGTTGCGGATGACGACGAGCGCCACCACCGCCGCGATGACCAGGAGCCCCAGGAACGTCACGCTGCCGATGAGCAGCACCTGCTTCAGCCGGCGCCCCTTCTTGGCCTGCGCGAACACCGCCGTGAGGAAGTCCTGCTGCAACTGGGGCAGCTCTCCCCGGTAGCGCCGCTGGAAGCGCTGGGCCTCTTCCACCAGCTCACCGCGCCACAGCAGGTGCGCGTCGAAGTTCTTGCCCTGCCACTGCCGGGCCGCGTTGCGCAGCTGCTCCAGGAAAGCGGAGTCCTCCTGGCCCTCGTCCAGCCAGCGCCGCAGCGTGGGCCAGCTGTGCAGGAGCGACTCGTGGACGATTTCGACCGTGGCGCCCGTGGCGCCGCCGCCGGTCTGCACCACCAGCAGGCGCGCCTGCACCAGGTGGTCGATGAGGCGCTGCATCTCCCCCGTGTCCTTCGTCAGCTCGCGCAGCTCGTCCAGGGACACGATGGCTCGCGTGCGCTCCGGAGTGACGAGCCGCAGGAAGAGCGCGCGCACCAGCGTGCGCTCCTGCGTGGACAGGCTCTCCAGCACGCTGTCCGCGTGGCTGGCCAGCGCGCCGGCGATGCCGCCCATGGCCTGATAGGCGCTCTCCGTGAGCAGCCGGTTGGTGACGTCGCGCGCCTCCCACAATTGGGTGGCCGCGAACTGCAACAGGGGCAGCGCGCCCTGGGATGCGTCCAGGTGCTCCAGCATGCTGGACACCATGGCGGGGCTTTCGAACTGGTAGCCCGCGCGCTCCGCGGGCTGCACCAGCGCGTCCTTCAGGCCTTCGCGGGCGGGCGCGGTGAGGAAGAAGAGCCCCTGGCTGAGCTCCGCCATGAAGCGCTCGTCCTCCGGCACGCGGTCCAGGAAGTCTGAACGGATGGAGAGGATGACCCGGATGGGCGTGGTCGCGTCGTCCGCGATGCCGGACAGGCACGCGGTGAAGGCCATCCGGTCCTGGACGTCCGGCACCAGCGTGTAGAGCTCCTCGAACTGGTCGATGAAGAGCAGGATGCGCCGCTTCTCCCGGCGCGCGCGGCTGCGCAGCACGTTGCCCACGTAGCCGGGCTCCGCGCGCAGCCGCTCCACCACCCGCTGCTGCTCCTGGAGGTCGTCCTCGATGGTGGTGGACGAGCTCATCAGCGGCGCGACGATGCTGGCCAGCGCCGACAGCGGACTGCGGCCGGGGCGGATGACCAACGCCTCCCACGGCGTGCCGGACCGCTTGAGCACGGGTACCAGACCCGCGCGCACGAACGACGACTTGCCCGTGCCGGACGGGCCCACCACGGCCAGCAGCGGCCGGTCGTTGATGCGGTTCACCAGCGCGGCGATTTCACGGGTGCGGCCGAAGAAGCGGTCCGCGTCCGCCTCCTGGAAGGAGCTGAGGCCCGCGTACGGGCTCTCATCCACGCGCAGCTCGCGGCTCATGCGGCCGGGGAGGAAGGGCTCCAGCGCGCGCAGCAGCGAAGACGCGTCCGGGTAGCGGTCCTCCTTGCGCTTGAGCAGGCAGCGGTCCACGACGGCCGCCAGCTCCTGCGGCACATCCGGCGCCATGGTCCTGAGCAGGGGCATGGGCTCGTCCAGCATGCCCGTGACCATCAGCTGCGGACCGCGCAGCGGATCCAACGGGTGCTTGCCGGCGAGCATGCGGAACAGCATCAACCCCACGGCCCAGATGTCCGTGCGGCTGTCCACGGCCACGCCAATGCCCCACTGCTCCGGGGACATGAAGGCCATGGTGCCCATGATGGCGCCCTTGCGGGTGAGGTTGGACACGTCCTCGCCCATGCCCTCCACCGAGTGCAGCCGCGGCTGCGCCTGGGGGCCGCCCGCGGGCGCCTCCACGGGCTCGTCACCCTGGAGCACCTTGGCGATGCCGAAGTCGAGCACCTTGATGGCGCCCGAGTCCGTCACGACGATGTTCTCCGGCTTGAGGTCGCGGTGGACGATGCCCTGTTCGTGGGCGCACTCCAGCGCCCGCACCACTGGCACCATCAGCTCCACCGCGCGCGCGGGCGGCAGGCGTTGGTTGCCCAGCACCTTCGTCAGCGGCTTGCCCTGCAGGTACTCCAGCACCATGAACGGGCCGCCGGGGAACTCGCCGACCTCGTAGATGATGACGATGTTCTCGTGGCTGCACCGCGCCGTGGCCCGCGCCTCCAGGATGAAGCGCCGGGTGATGTCGGCGTCCTCGCTGTGCAGGAACTTGATGGCCACCCGGCGTCCCAGCCGCACGTCGCGCGCGAGGAACACCGTGCCCATGCCGCCGGAGCCCAGCTCGCGGATGAGCTCGTAGTGCTGCAGGCGCATGCCCGGGCGCAGCGCGTGTCCCTGGATGGACGGACTGGTGTTGTTGCCGGTGTCACCGGTGTCACCGGTGCCACCCGTGCCCGGACGCGACGGCCCGTCCCAGGTGGACGAGGACCCGGTGTTGGAACGTGACGGCGGCTCCACGGGCGCGGGAGCGGCTCCAAAGAGCGACTCCACGTCCGCGGCCTGTGTCCGGTCCGCGAGGTCCGAGGACACACCCGTTACGCCCACCGCGGGAGGCTCCCGCCGCACGGCACCTGCTTCGTTCTTCATCATGTCCGGCCACTTTTCCCGCGACGCATTCACAGCCATGGCGCGACCCGGACACCTCCGCCCGGTGCATCCATGCGCTGGCTACAGCCCCCCGGCCCTGCCACCACGGGCCGAAATCATACACGGACACTGCATCGCGGACACTTCACGCCCCTGCGTCAGAGGCGTGTCTGTTTTGACCTTGGGGGGGTAGGAAGGCAGACGAGCGCAGGGTGCAACGCCATGTGACATCTGCTCGCACACACGCGCGGAGAGTCATTGCGTCGCCGCGACACGAAGTGTGTCGGCCGCATGCGTGTTCCATAACGCAGGGACTGTTCCCGTGACGCGAGCGGTCAATATCTGGAATCACCAGAGTGAAAGAAGGCGGCTTCCAGTAAAAATCCAATCAATCTGTTTTACTTGATTGAAACAAGGAATCCATGGTTATTTGGATTCCCATGGTTCCTTCCACTCCGACCCAGACGCCCGCATCCGGTCCTTCGCGAGCACGGGGTGTCCCCTGGGTATGGGCGGGTGCGGGCCTGGTGGCCGTGTTGGCGGCCGTGGGGTTGATGTGGCGTGGCGGTGACGACGCGCAGGCGCCAGCGGCGGTGGCGGCCCCCGTTAAAGCCACACAGTCCCGAGGCTCGCAAGGTGGGAGTACGGGCGGGGGAGCGATGGCGGCTGGCGTGGAGGAGGCGGAGGCCGCGGAGCGCCGCTTCTCGGACCAGACGTGCTTCCCGGAGCTGGCGCGCTTCAACGACGGCGTGACGCTGGAGACGTTCCGTGATTGGGCCGCGCCGCTGCTCGCGTCGAAGGATCCGCTCGTCCGCGACTACCTGAAGTCGAAGCTCGCGGAGCTGATTGGCGACGACGCGAAGAAGGCGGGGCAGGTGGTGGACTGGGCCCGGGACGCGCAGGGCGCGGCGTTCCAGGTGTTGCTGTCCGGGCTGCGTGAGTCGGACGCGGTGCAGAAGCCGCAGGTCGCCGCACGGCTGCTGGAGGCGGGGTTGGACAAGGGGCTGCCCATCGAGCGGCGCGCGGGCATGCTCTCCGCGCTCGACACGCAGAAGCACCTGACGCCGGACGCGATGGACCGGATGGCGGAGTTCGCGCGCGACCCGGCGTCCACCGAGGCGGGCTGGGCCGCCACGCGCACGCTGGGCCGCGTGATGGCGCGCGAGTCGGAGAACCTGGGCGACGCGTCGCCGTACCTCGACCGGCTCATCACCATCGCCACGGACGCGCCGGACGAGCAGATCCGCCACCTGGCGCAGACGGCGCCGCTGCACAACTCACCCGTGCTGGACGCGAAGGCCACGGCCCGCTTCGAGCGCATCCTGCGCAGCGAGGGCAACGAGGACGGCCGAGACGCGGCGGCGCAGGTGTTGGCCATGTCCTCCGACAAGGAGAACGTGCTGAAGACGTTCACGGACGCCTTCCAGCGCGAGCAGTCGGTGTGCGTGCGCTGGGCGCTGTTCCGGTTCTCCGCGCGCGTCGCGGGCCGGGACGCCCTGCCGGTGATGGCGAACATGGCGACCGTGGATCCGCGCTTCCAGCCGCTCTACGGCATCTTCGAGACGCTCTACGCCCAGGGCAACGTCGACTTCATCCGCGTCTGGAATGAGCTGCCGGACCAGAACCCCTTCGGCTGCATGGACCGCCACAACTAGGAGCCCCGGCATGTCCCGCTACCTCCAAGGTCTTCGCGCGCTCGGGGGCCTGACGCTGATGTTCGCGTCCCCGGTCGTCACCGCTCAGTCCACGCCCTCCGCCGCGAAGCCCGTGCTGCAGGGAGAGAGCTGTTCGGTCCAGGGGTTGATGGATCAGCTCCGCCAGGGGATGGGCTCCAGCTCCAAGGCCTACCGCGACTACCTCCAGGCCGTGCTGCGCGAGGCCGCCGTGTCGCTGCCCTCTGGCGAACTGCACGCGGCGTTCGACCGGGAGACGGACCCGGTGATGGTGGAGCAGCTGGCCGCGGCGCTGGTGGCGCGCAGCGAGCGCGAGGCGGAGAAGGACGCCATCCAGACCGTGGCCCGCCGCGCCCTAGAGGACCGCGACCCGTCCGTCCGCGCCGCCACCGTCCGCGCCATGCGCCGCACCGGCGCGCTGGAGAAGACGGGGGACATGTACGAGCGGCTCATGCGCGACGGCTCGCCGGAGGTCCGCATGGAGGCGGCGAAGAACCTCATCGAGGACAACGAGCACGTCTATTCCGCCCATCACGGCCCGGCCACGGACATGGCGGTGAACGCGGCGACGGCGTCCACGGATCCGAAGGTGACGGCGAAGATCCTGGAGTCCCTGGACACGCGCAAGATGGGGCCGGAGGCGGGGCAGAAGCTGCTCGGGATGCTGGGCCACGAGAGCGCGGAGGTGCGGCGCTCGGCGGCGCTCGCGCTGGGCAGCGTGCCGGCGGCGCAGATGGGGCCCGCGCGCGAGGCGCTCGTGGGCATGTACCGGGGCGAGCGGGACACGGGAGTGCGCAAGGCGCTGGTGCAGGGCATCGCGGAGCTGGGCTTCGCGGACGCCGTGCCGGAGCTGCGCAAGCTGCGGAGCGTGGACCCCGGCATGGCGCCGGAGATCGACGCGTGGATCCGCGCCCTGGAATCAGGCGTTCAGGAGTGGGGCCTGCTCTTGAGAGAGAAGCAGCGGCAGCAACAGGTCCGTTGAGCGGCACCTCATGGGGCCGGACCCGCCGGCCCGAAAGGAACACCCCCGATGCGTCACATGAAGAAGAAGGCCTTCGCGGCCATCCTGGCCCTCGCGGTTCCCTCGGTCGCGGCTGCGTACTCGTACACCGTGAAGTCGCCCTTTCCGGGCACGGTCACGGCGACGACGAACTACTCCAGCGGCACGTTCCACGGCGCGGTGGACATCTCCAGCGGTCGTTGCAACTACTGGGGCGTGGAGACGGGCGTGGTGGCGTCCCTGTCCTGGAACGTGACCATCCGCACCTCGGGCGTCTATTGCAACGGCACGGGCAGCGGCACGCAGAACGAGGCGAAGCACGCCTTCTCCAACGGCAAGACGTTCCGCCTGTGGCACTTCATCAAGACGTCGGACTCGTTCGACCGCACGTGCAACCGCTGCCAGGTGGGCAACGAGGGCGGTACGGGCAACGCCACGGGCGCCCACGTCCATATGCAGTATGACCAGTCCGGCAGCAACCTGACCGGCTGGTACTCCGGCTACACCACCAAGGGTGAGGCCGTGGACCGCGCGGAGACCATCGGCGTGCTGCAGTAGTTCCGAGGTGACTGCCGGAGGCGGAGCGTCGTGAGGCGCTCCGGCTCCGGTGGGGTCATCGCGGCATGGATGCAGGCACCGGAACCGGAGCGTGTTCCACGCGCGCGGAGGCCGCGATGCAGAGCTGTGCGGCCCAGTACAGCAGCATGACGGCGTAACCCAGGCCTGGCAGGGGCGTGACGAAGAGCCGGATGGAGAGCAGCCCATCGCTGGCGGAGAACAGCAGCGCGCCCAGGAGTGCCAGCCATTGCTCGTGCCGGGGAAGCTCCGGAGCGCTCATCATGGCCGCCGCGCGCCAGCCCATGGTGCAGATGACGGCGACGTAGGCTGTTACCGGTGGCGCCATCCCGCCCAGCCCCGGCCACAGCGCCACGGTGGCGCCCACCGCCAGGAGCAGGAAGGGCAGGGCACGCAGCAGGGACAGGCGCCGCGTCACGGAGACGAACGCGGCGGTGTAGCCCAGGTGGGCCAGCAGGAAGGCGCCCAGGCCCGGAAGGAACAGGTCCGGGCTCACCTCTAGCAGCACGTCGCCGAGCAGAGACAGCGCCAGCCCCGTGAAGATGAACCGCGCATAGCGCCCCCGCGCGGGCCACAGCCACAGCAGCAGGCACACCATGGGCAGCGCCTTGGTGACGAGCCGCGCCTCCCGGAGCCCCACGTCCATGACGAAGAGGAAGCACACCGCGCCCGCGAGGCTCGCCGCCGCCAGGAGCTTCGTCCCACCTGTCCACGACTCGCGCATGGGACTCATGGCTCGAACGTCTGGATTTCAAGTCCGGCGGCGGCGAGCTCCGCCAGCGTGACCTTCTGCTCGAGGTGCTCCAAGGGGCATCCCCAGAGCGCGAGGATGGTCCGGTCCAACTTCTCGGCGAGCTTGAGTGAGGCCCGGGTGTGAGCCATCAGGCTATCCGCGACGTCCTCCGCCATGGGCCGAAGATGCGGCGGTATCTGTCGGTGGAACACCGAGAGTTGGAAGGGGTGGCCTTCAAGAACTCCCGATGCCTCAGAGGCCAGCGCCAGCAGTTTTCTCCGGAAGCGCCAGGCCCGTCCGAGCCCATCCGTGAATGAGGGCGAGTCCATCGCGCCGAGCGCATGCATGAGGTCGCTTCCCAGCGTCGCCTCCGCGAACGCGCGGCGCTGAGGGAGGTGCGCGAGCCCGAACCGTTCGAACAAGGCGAGCCCGAGCGGACGGTACCAGCCCGCCAGATCCTCTCGCTTGATCTCCATCATCCAAGCCAAGTCCGTGCAGATCGTGACGAGGTCCACTGGCTCAAGTGTCGCCTGCGGGTACAGGTAGCAGTAGTCGCGTGGGACGAAAGGGGTCGCTTGCTCCGCAGTCCAGGGCATCCGCCGAAGCTAGCACCCTGAAGCATTCGAGCGAGATGGCCTCAACTCCTTGCATCAACGGCGTGGCTGGAGACTCAAGTGGATGCGCTCCTGTGATGTCTGCGGATAGGTCAGGAAAGACTCGATTGCGGCAAGAATGTTTCCAGTAACTCCTTCCATCACGCAGCCCCGCTGAAGCATACGGACGTCCAGCGGCCCGAGCTGAAGCTTTGCCAGCCGGCCGCTGTTCCAACTCAAAGGGAGAATTTCATGCGTCTGCCATTCGCAGGTCCGCTCGCGCTTACCGCGTTGCTGAGTTGTTCCCCTCCGCCGCTGGAAGAAAGTGGGCCGGCCCCCGCGAACTCTCGCGCGGGTCTGACTGAACCGCAGCCTCAATTGCTTGCGTCCGCAACCAACGCGCCCTCGGACGGACTGGCCTATGTGACCCTCACCGTCACGCCTCGCGACGCGAATGGTGAACCCCTGGGGACGGGGCTCCATGTCGAAGTCCTGAGCAGTGATGGGTCGGTCACGCTGGGTGGCACGGGACCTCCGCCTGCACCGTGAACACGCCGGGCGCGACGTGCCTCACGGCGGTGGACTCTGGCGCGGGGAGCTACGTCGTCACCGCGCGCAGCTCCACGGCGCTGACCGTGCCCACCACGTTCTCCGCCACCGTCACGGACGGCAGCGGCACGACCACGCTGCCGGACACGGCCTCCGTCACGTTCGACTCCACGCCCGCGCCCGCGAGCAACCTGCGCACGGAGCAGTTGGGAGACGGCAGCGCCAACTGTCTGGAGAAGGCGATGGGGCTGGCGCGGCCGGGGGACTCCATCGTCCTCATTCGTGACGCGAGCGACGGCGTGGGTCATGCCCTGGTGCGCAGGCCGGATGGCTCCGTGGTGGACCCCAACCACCCCACGGTGCGCTACGAGACGCTGGGCCAGTGGCAGGCGACGCACCCGCGCTACTCGCAGCCCGTCCCGGTGCCCGCCGGCAAGATGCAGCAGGTCCTCTCCACGCCTCCGGGTCCTCAGCGCGAAGCCCTCATCCAGAAGCTGGGGCTGTCTGGCGTGGCGGACCGGCAGGTGGCGGACGGTGAGCGCTGGGTCTTGCCGAACGGCAACATGAACATCCGGAGTGGGCCGGGCGTGACCTTCGACGACATCGGGGACCTGACGGCGGGCGACAAGCTGAAGGTGATTGGCCAGAACGAGGATGCGTCCTGGCTGAACGTGGAACTGGAGAACGGAACCCAGGCCTGGGTGAAGGCGTCCCTGGTCAAGGAAGAGGTCGTCCCGCCGCCGCCCTATGAGTCCCCCTTCCCCCAATGGATGGCGGATGGCACGCGCCCGCCCGATATCGAGATGCACGTGTGGAACGCGCTGCCGAAGGAGAGCCGCGCGGAGATCATCCAGACCGCCCGCGAGAAGGTGGTGGCGGAGAACTGGCCGATGCCGGAGTTCGACGTCAACGGCCCGCCGCCGCCCTCCTTCAGTTCCATGGCGTGGAGCCACCTGCCCTCGGAGAGCAAGCAGGCCATCTTCCAGCAGGAATGGCAGGCCGCCGTGAGCGAGCAGACCCAGAAGCTCTTCAGTGGTGTGCAATCCGGAGGCGAGGTGCCGGAGCACTCCTTCCTCGGCACGGCCAGCACGCTGGGCCGTGGCAAGGCGGGCGAATGGCGTGAGTTCGCGGTGCATCCCCACTCCGCCGCGCAGTACCTCAACCTCAACTCGATGTGGGGCGGCGACTGGCGCACGGTCCACAAGAACCTGTGCGGCCCGCTGGCCGTGGGCGCGTCGATGGGGGTGCTGCCCCAGGAGGCGTTGACACGCTTCGCGGCCTCCAACGGAGACATAAGCGAGGGCCTGCTCAACACCGGGTACACGACCGGCAAGGACGACCTGATACCGATGTACACGGCCGAGAAATGGACCACGGACTACTCGTCGGGAGACGCGCTGCCTCCCGAGGACTTCGCGCGGTTCCTCGCCGACGGCAAGTCACTGGTCGCGTTGGTCAACATCAACCCGGACGGCGCGGATGGAATGCTGCGCGCCGGGGGCACGGCGCACTTCGTGAACGTCCGCGCGGTGGAGGAGAATGGCAACGGCGACTGGATGGTGCGCGTCTACAATCCCTACCAGAACCGCGAGGAGGTCTACTCGTGGAAGGACTTCAAGGCTTCGTGGACGCAGACCGAGGGCAATAACGCCTACGGCCTGCTCATCGCCACGCCGCCCCCGCCGGACGCCGCGCCGACTCCCTAGCCCGGCGGCGGAGCCCCCAGCGCCACCGCGCCGCGACCCCGACGCTGCTCGCGGACCCACTGCTTGGAGGAGTGGAGCGTGCGCAGCACCCCCCTCAGCGAGGGCTGCTGGCTGGCCATGAGCAGCAGGTAGCTCCACACGGAGCTGCCCCGGCGGTTCAGCAGCGAATGGGCGAACTGGGTCGCGTCCTGGTCCACGTAGCTGGGGACGCTCTCGAACCACTCGGAGCTGCTGCGCGCCGCCAGCTGGATGGCCAGCAGGGAGGCGCGCCGCTCCTCGTCATACGCCTCCAGCGCGGTGGGCACGTCCGGCTGCGTTCGCAGCTGCCGCGCCAGCCCGATGGCGTCCTGCATGGCCAGCTTCGTCCCGGATCCGATGGAGAAGTGCGTGGTGTGCGCGGCGTCCCCCATGAGCACCACGTTGTCGTGGTACCAGCGCTCGTTGGTGATGCGCTTGAAGTTGAGCCACGGCGCCCGGCCCATGCCCTTCAGCTGGTTGAACAGCGACTTGCCCTGGAGCCGGCTCTGGAAGATGCCCTCCAGCTTCCGGAGCGTCTCATCCGGTCCCAGCGCGTCGAAGCCCAACGCCTTCCAGGTCGACTCCTGGCACTCCACGATGCAGGTGCTGGTCTCGCTGTTGAAGCGGTAGCCGTGGAACCAGAGCCAGCCGGCGGGCGTCTCCTCGAAGGCGAAGGTGAAGGCGTCGAACACCTTGTCGGTGCCCAGCCAGATGTACTTGTTGCGTCCCTCCTCCACGTGCGTCTGGAAGTGATGGGCGTGGCGCTGGCGCAGCCGGCTGTTGACGCCGTCACAGGCGACGACGAGGTCCGCGTCCATGAACGCGGAGAGGTCCGTGACGTCGTGCTCGAAACGGACGTCCACGCCCAGCCCCCTCGCCCGGCGGATGAGGATGTCCAGCAGCCGGTCCCGTCCCAGCGCGAAGCCATAACCGCCAATGTGCGTCGCGTACCGGCCTCGCAGGTGCACCTCCTGCGTGTCCCAGCGCGCCGCGGCCTGGGCAATTCTCTGCGCGCTCACCGGGTCGTTGCGGAAGAGGTCGTCCAGCAGGTCATCCCAGAACACGACGCCCCAGCCATACGTCATGCCCGGTGGGTTGCGCTCGACGACGGTGACGTCGTGCTTCGGGTTGGACAGCTTCGCCAGGATCGAGAAATAGAGCCCGGCAGGGCCTCCGCCAACACAGACCATCTTCATCGAATCCCCCCAGCGCGCGAACGGCCCGGATGCTACCGGCCTGTCAGGGAAAACGACGCTGGTCGGAAGCGCTGTCTGTCGTTGCTGGCAGGACAGAAGGGCCAGGGGCGATTCAGGAGCGGACGGAGCGCGGCCTGTTAGGGCATCGCCGCCCGGGCTCAGTGCCCGCGCACCGCGAAGATGGGGTGGGCGAGCTCCCGGGGGAAGTAATTGATGGTCCCGAACTCGTCCCCCAGCTGGTCTCCGCCCACGGCCAGGGGATTGCCGTAGATGTTGCTCAGCATGTTCGCGTCCCGCGAAACCCTCGTCAGCAGCGGGAGGTAGGGATGCTCCTCCTTGTAGACCGCAACGCACAGGTCCTCGTCATAGCGGCGGATGTAATTGATGATCCACAGCCGGTTCATCCGCAAGGAGTAGACGGCATTGCGCCGCGGGTAGCCCGCGTCTTCGTGGGACGTGAACTCAGCGATGTCCGGTTCGATGAGGTGCGCGTCGTGGCTCTTGTCCGCTTCGATGTTGCTTGGGTATTCCTTCAGGTGGAAGAGGAACAGGATGTCCGGCTGGGTTCCGGAGACGTCGTAGACCAGGTGGCAGTGGAAGAGGTCCGCGCGACTGAAGGTGACGGCGCACTTCGTCCAGAGGTGATTGCCGCTCTCCGCCCCGGCCTTCACCGCCTGGAAGAGGCTGACCACGAACGCTTCGATCTTCGGCTGCTTGAACAGTCGCCACTCGGTGCCGACCTTCGCGCCCCACTTGGCGATGTGATTCGCGACGGTCCTCTGCTGGCTGTCCTTCTGCCGGAGCCCCGCGGGGTTGCGCTGGGCGGGGTTGCGATTGCCATCCGCCTCCTGGTCCAGCGCGACGTCGGTGACGACCGTGCTGTGCGCCCCTCCCGCGAGCAGCGCGCAGACCGCGCCAACGTTCGCGTTGCTCAGGGCGGCCATCAGCTCCGCGGGCGGCTTCGGTGGCGTCACCACGTGGACGTAGGCGCTGCTCGTGGACTGCTGCTTCAACAACCGGACGGTGGCTTCCTCGGCCATGGCGTGTCTTCCCTGAAAGGTGAAACGCGCATCATACTCCGAGTGAAGAGGATTTCCGGCTCGCGCGGCGGCGTCTCGCGCCCACGGACCCCGGGGGCAGGTGGAGGTGCTCGTCCAGGAACGCGAGGAAGGCCGCGAGCCGGCGGCCCGGTTCGCGCCCGGCGGTGTGGACCGCGTGCAGGTCGATGTCCGGCAGCGTGAAGCGGTCCAGCGCGGACACCAGGTGGCCGGAGGCGAGCAGTGCCTCCACGTCCCAGGTGGACTTGAGGATGACGCCCGCGCCCGCCAGGGCCCAGTCCTTCAGCACGCCGCCGTCGTTGGCGGTCCGGTCCCCGGACACGCGCACGTGGAAGACGCGGCCGTCCTCGTCGCGGAACGCCCAGCTCGTCTGCGGCGCGCCCGGACGCGCGAGCACCAGGCAGTTGTGGCGCGTCAGGTCCGTGGGCTTGCGAGGCGGCGGGTTGCGGGCCCAGTACGCGGGCGCCGCGCACACCACGCGCCGGCCGGAGACGATGCGCCGCGCAGTCAGCCGCGAGTCCGCCAGCTGCCCGAAGCGCAGCGCCACGTCGATGCCCTCCTCGATGAGGTCCAGCACCCCGTCGCTCAGCACCAGCTCCACGCGCACCCCCGGATGGAGCCGGAGGAATGCGTCCACCAGCGGGGCCACCCGCGCGCGGCCGAAGTCGTTGGTGGCGGTGACGCGCAGGAGGCCGGTGAGGGGACCCTCGCGCCCGCCCACGCCCGCCTCGCTCTCCGCCAGGTCGGTGAGGATGCGCTGACAGTCCGCGCGGTAGCCCTCGCCCTCGGGTGTCAGCGACAGCCGCCGCGTGGACCGGGCGAGCAGCCGCACCCCCAGCCGTGCCTCCAGGCGCTGGAGTCCCAGCGTCACCGTGGAAGGCGCCACGCCCCGGGCTCGCGCGACGGCGGACAAGCTGCCCCGCCGGGCGATGTCGAGGAACAGCTCCATCTCGTCGAAGCGATCCATTGTTCGAAACTATCGAATGCTGGTTTGCACGGCGTGGCCATTGTTTCGGAGGCTCGCGGACCGCATACCCAGGAGCCTCAGGCCGTACTCCTCTTTTCCCGGGACACCCCATGCGCATCGAACTCACTGGAAGGATTGCCCTCGTCACCGGCTCCACGGCCGGCATCGGCCTGGCCACGGCGAAGGGGCTGGCGGCGGCGGGCGCCACGGTCATCGTCAACGGCCGCACGCAGGCGGCGGTGGACCGGGCCATCGCGGCGGTGCGCGAGGCGGCCCCGGGCGCCACGGTGAAGGGCTTCGCGGGAGACCTGAGCACGGCGGAGGCCACCACGGCGCTCGTCGCGGCGCACCCCCACTGCGACGTCCTCATCAACAACCTGGGCATCTTCGGACCGAAGGACTTCTTCGACGTGTCCGATGAGGACTGGAGCCACTTCTTCGAGGCGAACGTGCTGTCCGGCGTGCGGCTGTCGCGCGCGTACCTGCCGGGGATGCAGAAGCAGGGCTGGGGCCGCGTGGTGTTCGTCTCCTCCGAGTCCGCGCTGAACATCCCCACGGAGATGATCCACTACGGCGTCACCAAGACGGCGCAGCTGTCCGTCGCGCGCGGCCTGGCCAAGCGCATGGCGGGGACGGGCGTCACGGTCAACTCCGTGCTGCCGGGGCCCACCCTCTCCGAGGGCGTCCGCACGATGTTCCGCGAGGAGCACGAGAAGTCGGGCCGGTCCTTCGAGGACCTCGCCGTGGACTTCATCCAGGCGAACCGGCCCAGCTCCATCCTCCGCCGCCCCTCCAGCGTGGAGGAGGTGGCGAACATGATTGTCTACGTCGCGTCACCCCAGGCCTCCGCCACCACCGGCGCCGCGCTGCGGGTCGACGGGGGCGTGGTGGACTCCATCGCCTGAGCGCGACGAAAAAGGGACCCTCCGGTCGCGGAGCCGGCGGTGGGGCGTCGCGTGTGCAACAGTGCGGGCAGCCGGTGGGGTTCAGGGACGGGCAGCTCTGGCGATAGTCCATCGCATCCCGCCCCGCGGCTGATTATGCCTGGGGACTCGACTCCCCGGGTGGGACCCTCAGGACTTCATGCCCAGTATGACCCGTCACGATCCCGCGCCATCCCCTTCGTTGAGCGCGGTGGGACGCGCGCTTCCGCCGCACTACGCCAGCCAGGAGCAGCTCATCGCGGCGCTGCGCGACCTGTGGGCGACGAAGCACTTCAACCTGGAGCGGCTGGAGGACCTGCACCGCAACGTGCAGGTGGGCGGCCGGCACCTGGCGCTGCCGCTGGAGGAGTACCCGGCGCTCGCGACGTTCCAGCAGCGCAACGACGCGTGGATCCGCGTGGCCACGGAGCTGTCGGAGAAGGTGGCGCGCGAGGCGCTGTCGCGCGCGGGGCTCACACCGAAGGACGTGGACCATGTCTTCTTCGTCACGGTGACGGGCATCGCCACGCCCAGCGTGGACGCGCGGCTGGTCAACCGGATGGGCCTGCGCGAGGACGTGAAGCGCACGCCCATCTTCGGCCTGGGCTGCGTGGCGGGCGCGGCGGGCCTGGCGCGCGCGTCGGACTACCTGCGCGCGTTCCCGAAGCAGACGGCGCTGCTCATCGCCACGGAGCTGTGCTCGCTCACGCTCCAGCGCGAGGACCTGTCCATCCCCAACATCATCGCCTCCGGCCTCTTCGGTGACGGCGCGGCGTGCGTGGTGCTGCGGGGCGCGGAGGCCCCTGCCGCGGGCCCGCGCGTGGTGGGCTCGCGGTCGGTGTTCTACCCGGACACCGAGCGGGTGATGGGCTGGGACGTGGTGGACACGGGCTTCAAGGTGGTGCTGTCCGCCAAGGTCCCGCAGCTGGTGAAGGAACACATCCGGGGCAACGTGGATGGCTTCCTGGCGGAGCACGGGCTGGCCCGCCAGGACGTGAAGCACTGGGTGGCGCACACCGGTGGCCCCAAGGTGCTGGAGGGCTTCGAGTCCGCGCTGGAGCTGGAGTCCGGCGCGCTGGAGCGCTCGTGGAAGTCGCTGCGGCAGGTGGGAAACCTGTCCAGCGCGTCGGTGCTCTTCGTGCTGGGTGAGACGCTGGAAGAAGCGGACGCGGTGCCGGGCGACTGGGGCGTGGTGATGGCCATGGGTCCGGGCTTCTGCGCGGAGATGGTGCTGGTGCGATGGTGACCGGAACGCAGGCACTGTTCGCGGGCTTCATGGGGCTGCTCGTCGCGGAGCGGCTGTTGGAGCTGGTGCTCTCCAAGCGCAACGCGGCGCGGGCCTTCGCGCGGGGCGGGGTGGAGACGGGGCAGGGGCACTACCGGTTCATGGTCGTGTTCCACACGCTGTTCCTCGTCGCGTGCGTCGCGGAGGTGTTCGGACTCCAGCGTCCCTTCTGGGGCGTGTGGAGTTGGGCGGCGCTGGTGGGCGCGGCGGTGGCGCAGGGGTTGCGGTACTGGGCCATCGGGACGCTGGGCGACCGGTGGAATTCGCGCATCATCGTGGTGCCGGGGCTGGCGCCGGTGACGGGCGGGCCGTACCGGTTCCTGCGTCATCCGAACTACGTGGCGGTGGTGTTGGAGTTGTTCTGTGTGCCGCTCATCCACGGGGCGTGGGTGACGGCGGTGGTGTTCACGGTGGGCAACGCGGCGCTGCTCTACGTGCGCATTCGCGCGGAGGAGGCGGCGCTCGGAGCGGTGTACTCCGAGGCCTTCGCCGACCGTCCCCGCTTCATTCCGGAGGTTCGCCGTGGCTGACATCGTGATGGAGGCGGTGGCGGAGATCCGCCGCATCGCCCGGGAGGAGCTGGAGTTCGAGGGCGCGGTGGAGCCCGCGCACGACCTCTTGCGCGACCTGCACCTGGACAGCTTGGGGCTGACGGTGCTGGCGGTGGGCCTGGAGAATCGCTTCCGGGTGCTGCTGTCGGAAGAGGACGCGCAGGGCGTGCGGACGGTGGAGGACCTGGCGCGGCTGGTGGCGGCGCGGGTCGAGGCCGCGAAGCCGGACGTGGGAGCGCACCCGTGAAGGGGCCGCCCCTGCCGGCGCTGAAGCACGCCACGGTGAACGCGATGCTGAAGGCGACGTCGCACACGTCGCTGGGGCTGGTGTTCGTGGATGCCTCCGAGCACGAGACGTCCCTGCCGTGGGCCCAGGTCTACCGGCGGGCGAAGCGCGCGGCAGCGGGGCTGGCGCGGCTGGGCGTGCGTCCGGGAGACCGGGTGGCGTTGCTGTTGCCCACGTCGCCCGCGTTCATGGATGCGTACTTCGGCGCGCTGCTGGCGGGCGCGGTGCCGGTGCCGCTGTATCCGCCGGTGCGGCTGGGGCGGCTGGACGAGTACCACCGCTCGACGGCGCGCATGCTCCAGCTGACGGGCGCGGTGGTGGTGCTGACGGACACTCGCGTGCGGCTGCTCCTGGGCCCAAGCATCGAGCAGGCGCGGCCCAGGCTGGGCTGTCACACGGTGGACGCGGTGATGCACGGCGACGAGGACCTGGAGGTGGAGGTGGGGCCCGACGCGCTGGGGCTCATCCAGTTCTCTTCTGGCTCGACGGTGGAGCCGAAGCCGGTGGCGCTGACGCACGGGGCGCTGTTGGCGCAGGTGGCGGCGCTGGAGGCGGCGATGCCGGTGGCCCCGGGCGTGACGCCGGTGGGCGTGAGCTGGCTGCCGCTGTACCACGACATGGGGCTCATCGGCTGTGTGCTCGCGGCGCTGTACTACCCGGGCAGCCTGGTGCTGATTCCGCCGGAGACGTTCCTGGTGAAGCCGGCGCTGTGGCTGCGCGCGCTGTCCAGGCATCGGGGCTTCGTGTCGCCCGCGCCGAACTTCGCCTATGGGTTGTGTTTGAAGCGGGTGAAGGACGCGGACCTGCAGGGCGTGGACCTGTCCGGGTGGCTGCACGCGCTCAACGGCGCGGAGCCGGTGTCCGCGGACACGCTGCGTCGCTTCGCGGAGCGGTTCGAGAAGTGGGGCTTCTCCGCGCGGGCGCTGCGGCCGGTGTATGGCTTGTCGGAGGCGTCGCTGGCGGTGACGTTCCCCCCTGCGGGCCGGGGGCCGCGCGAGCTGGGCGTGGATTCGGACGTGCTGGCGCGCGAAGGGCAGGCGCGTGATGGGGCACGCACGCTGGTGAGCGTGGGCACGCCGGTGGCGGGCTTCGAGGTGCAGGTGCGCGGCGAGGACGGCGCGGTGCTGCCGGAGCGTCAGGTGGGTCGCGTGTTCACGAAGGGACCGTCGGTGATGCGCGGCTACTTCGAGGACGCGGAGGCGACGGCGCGAGCGCTGGTGGAGGAAGGCTGGCTGGACACGGGAGACCTGGGCTTCAGCGCGGACGGGGAGCTGTACCTGACGGGCCGCGCGAAGGACCTGGTCATCATCCGGGGCGCGAACCACGCGCCGCAGGCCTTCGAGGATCCGTTGCTCAAGGTGGACGGCGTGCGCACGGGCTGCGCGGTGGCGCTGGGCTTCACGCCCGAGGGCGGCCAGGACGAAGCGTTGCTCATCCTGGCCGAGCGCGCGGAGCGGGGCGCGGACGTGGCGTCGGTGGAGGCGGACATCCGCGCGGCGGTGGTGGAGGCGACGGGTGTGCAGCCGCACACGGTGCGCCTGTTGGAGCCAGGAACGCTGCCTCGAACGTCCAGCGGCAAGCTGCGCAGGAGCGAGGCGCTGCGGCGCTACCTGGCTGGGGAGCTGACGGCGCCGAAGAAGGTGGGCGCGGTGGGGCTCGCGGTGGAGATGGCGAAGAGCGCGCTGGCGATGGTGCGCGCCGAGCACGACTCGTGATGTGGCTGGACACGTGAAGCAGCACGACGTGGTCGTGGTGGGCGGAGGCCCTGCTGGTCTCGCGGTGGCCATCACAGCGGCACGGCGTGGGCTGGACACGGTGGTGCTGGAGCGTGCGTCCACGCCCGTGGACAAGGCGTGCGGTGAAGGCCTGATGCCCTCCGGCCTCGCGGCGCTGGAGCGGTTGGGCGCGCTCGCGCACCTGGACCGGAGCGACAGCTCGCCCTTCGTCGGCATCCGCTACGTGCAGGAGGACGGCAGCACGGCGGAGGGAAAGCTGCCCGCGCCTGGAGGACTGGGAGTCCGCAGGCTGGCCCTGTCCCATGCGCTGGCTTCCCGCGCGCGCGAAGTAGGGGTGGACCTGCGCGAGCACACGCATGTCGTGTCGCACGTGCGCACGCCGGATGGGGTGACGCTGGAGACGCCCGTGGGCCGCGTGTCCGCGCGCTTCCTGGTCGCGGCGGACGGCTTGAACTCACCGCTGCGCAAGGCCGAGGACCTGGACGTGGAGCAGGACGTGCCCCGGCGCTACGGACTGCGGCGCCACTTCCGGCGCGTGCCCTGGACACCCTACGTGGAGGTGCACTTCGCCTCCGGCGTCGAGGCGTACGTGACGCCCGCCGGAGCGGAGCGCGTGGGCATCGCGTTCCTCTGGGAGGACGGAACGGTGCCAGGCCGCGTGGGTTTCGACGCGATGCTGGAGCGCTTCCCCCGCCTCGCGGAGAAGCTCACCGGCGCGGCGCCGGACTCCCAGCCACGCGGCGCCGGACCCCTGGCCCGTGTGGCCCGCACGCGCATCGCGGATCGCTTCGCCCTCGTCGGTGATGCCGCCGGCTACGTGGACGCGCTGACAGGCGAAGGGCTCACGCTCGCCTTCGCCTGCGCGGAGTCCCTGGGCGCGCTGCTCCCGGACGCACTGGCGAAGGGCGCGGGCCGCGACACGTTGCTGCCCTACGAGCACACCTTCCAGCAGGTGTTCCGCAAGTACGCCTGGACCACGCACGGCCTGTTGATGCTCGCGCGCCGCCCGCGTCTGCGCAGGCCCGTGGTGCGCCTGCTGGGCCGAGCCCCCTGGCTCTTCGAGCGCATCCTCGCCGCCGTGGTGACGTGACCTGGAAAGCCCGGACCCCCCGGCACCCGGACGCGGATCCGCACGGCCTGGCCCTTGTTCCACCGCCGCGCGCCGGGGACACTCGTCCCCATGGCATCTGGCCCCGCGGCTTCGCGTCCCTGGTTCGCGTTCTCCCTCGACCTGGCTCCGGCCGCGGCGAGCCGGCACCTGCACGGCCTGCCCCCCGTGCCCGACTTCCCCGAGGGCGAACTCGCCGAGGCCCTGGACGTGGACGTCGTCTATGACGTGCACGTGCCCAACTGGGGCGGCCGGGTCGCACGCCTGGTGGATGCTCCCGGACACCGGCTGTCCGGGCGCCTGCGCCCCGTCGCCACCGAGTCCTGGCCCGTCCTCGCCCGCCTGGAGACCGCGCTCGCCCTGGCCACCGAGGAGCGCCCCGTGAAGGTGCGCACCGCCTCCGGCACCGTGGTGGATGCCCACGCCTTCACCCCCGCCGAGCGCAACGCCTCCACGCAGGGGCCCGTCAGCGAGGCCTTCCTGATCACCCTTGCTGTCGCCGCCGAGCGCGCCCGACTGCCTGCCGCCGTCGTCGAAAAACTCCAGGCCGAAGCCCGCATCGTCCACGCCGTCCAGCACGCCCGGCCCGACGGACACCGCCCTCCGCCCCCCTCGAAGTCCGGCATTAAGTGACAGCCGGGTCCAGCCGGACCGAAAAACGCCCTGCCTGCTGAGAAAAAGGGCGGAGTGACGCAACCGGGTGCCGCGTCACTCCGACGATGAAGAACAGGGGCCCTCCCCGATCGTCACCCCCGCCGGCCCCGAGGACGTTCACCGCATGTCGCTGCGAATCCCGACGGGAGTCTCCACCCCGCGTCCCACGCCCGCGAACGCGGCTGTCCCCACCGCCGCGCCCGCGAACACCGCGGTGCCCGCTGGGGCGGATGCTCCCGTCAGCGCGCCCGCGTCGAATGTCGTGGCGCCCACGGGGGGCAGCTGGAAGCGCTCCGCCACCAAGGAGGTGGCCATCTCCGACCTCCAGCAGAAGTTCGGCTGGACGGACGAAAGCTGGCAGGGGCGCCTGCTGCACGCGGCGGACGAGGGCGTTGATGGAAGCCGGGCCTCGAACGGCCAGGTGTCCGCGGCGGAGCTGGAGTCGTATCTCTCCGCGCCCACGGACGCGCAGTTCCTCACGTCCACGGCCATCCAGCAGCAGCGCGCGGCGCTCGACGCGAAGCTTCAGGGGGGCGCGCAGTCCGCGAAGGTGGACAGCTTCGAAAGCCCCTGGCAGCAGTCCGTGGCGAAGCGCGCGGACCTCCTGGGCGGCAACGGCGATGGTGAGCTCTCCGCGGACGAGCTGACGGCCTACATCAACGCGTCCAAGGCGAACCAGGCCAAGGGCACGGGCACTGCCGCGAACACGCAGTGGGTGCCGGATCAGCAGATGGCCACCTTCCAGAGCCGCGTGGCGGAAGTGGCCGGCGAGGTGGATCCGCTCCAGGGCGTGGGCGGAAGCGGCGCGACGCCCGGCCTGAACCTGGTGAAGGAGTACTCGCGCACGCTGATGGACACGGACAAGAACGTGCCCACGTTCGTGAGCTACATGCTGTCCGCGGCGGACGTGAAGGAGACGCCCGCGGACGTCAGCCGGCTCAACAGCACCTTCGTGCGCGACCCGGAGCTGAAGCAGGGCGGCGTGGTGGACTCCGACTACAACAACACCGGTTTCGACCGGGGACACATGAAGCCGGCCGAGGACTCGCCCACGCAGGCGGCGATGAACGAGAGCCACTACATGACCAACATCGCGCCCCAGCACGGCAACCACAACCAGCAGGTGTGGCGCACGCTGGAGCGCGGCGTGTCGGAGATGATCAAGGAGACCGGCGGCAAGGCCTACATCGTCACGGGCAACCTGTACCTGGACGACAAGGGCAAGCCGCTGCCGCCCGAGTCCCTCCAGACGACGGGCTCGAAGGCCGACCGGCAGATCGCGGTCCCCACGCACAACTTCAAGACGGTGCTCCTGGAGCTGCCCAACGGCAACCTGTCGATGTTCGCGTACATGGTGCCGAACGCGAAGGAAGGCCCGTCCAAGAAGGAGGACATCCTCCCGCTGCTCCAGCAGTCGCGCGTGCCGGTGGACCAGATTGAAGGACTGCTGGGCCAGGACCTCTACGCGCAGCTGCCCAAGGGCGTGCAGTCAAAGCTGGAGAAGGACACGTCCGCCGCGGGCGTCTTCCAGCAGCAGAGCCTCTACGAGTCCGCGACGCTGCTGCGCGCTCCCTGAGCCTCTGTCGGGGGCCGCACGCGCTGGACAGAGGGAACAGGGAAGGCTCAGCGCCGCACGCGGTACCGGAGCCACACGATGCCGGAGTCGCGGCGCTCCACGTGGGTGAGCTCCAGCGCGGCGCCCGCGCCGGTGGAACCCTGGGGCCGGTCGAAGAGGGTCGGAGTGCCGGGCAGGCCGTCAGCGGTGGGGTGCACGAGGAGGCTCACCTCGTCGATGAGGCCCGCGGCGAGGAAGGACCCGTTGATGCCACCGCCGCCCTCCAGCAGCACGGTCTTGATGCCGAAGGTGTCGCCGAGCTTCTCCAGCACGCGGGCGAAGTCGATGTCCTGCTTGCCGCCGAAGACATAGGAGACACCGCGCTCGCGCAGGTGGGCGAGGTGCGCGTCGGAGACGGACTCCGTGAGCACGACGACGAGGTGATCATCGTCGATGGCGCCGGACTCCCAGTTCAGCTTGCCGTGGGCATCCAGGGCGATGGCGTGGGACTCCGCGTCCTTGCGAGCGACGAAGTCCGTGCGGGGCAGGGGAGATGCCGGAGCGGGCTTGGACACGTCCCCTTCCGCGGCGAAGTCCTCCATGGTGATGCGGCCGCACATCCAGGCATCGGCGTCGAAGGTGTCAGCGGTGCGCTCGTATTCACCGCGCATCGACGCCGGGTCGGGCCAGTGCTTGACGACGATGCGCCCGTCGATGGACGAGATCATGTGGCAGATGACATGGGGCTTCATCGGGTGGCTCCGGAGCACGGCCCTCCTTCAGGTGGCGGGCGGCGGAGCGCGGATGGTTCCCGAGGCGCCACGGACTGTCGAACCGATTCCGCGTCGGTCCGTTCACAATCCCGCGAGCCGCTACTGCGTCGCGCCGGGTGAGTCGGAGTCCTCGGCGGTGGAGGCTTCCTTCGACGGAGTGGACTCCCCGGTCTCCGGCGTCTTGAGGGGCTCGGGTTCCGTCTTGCCCACCCGGATGACCACCGGGCCGGATCCAGTGGGCTGGGTCGAGAGCCGGCTCCTTGTGGGCGTCGGACCAATTCCCACGTAGGAGCAGCCGACCAGGGCGAACAGCGGAACAGCGGCGAGCAGTCGGCGCATGAGACGGAAACCCCCGGGACAGGATGGAACGCACGCGCATCCAAGCGGACGTCCTGGTGGGAAGTCCAGCCACGGTGGTGTTCAGCCGGTGGCCGTCGTCCGGGTGAACTCCATCACCCAGTTGGTCTCCCAGGTCTCTCCGTCGAAGGAGAAGGCCTGTTCCCAGCGCGCCCGGTCGTTGCCCAGGCGGGTCCAGTGGAACACGACCTGGACCGTTCGGCCTCCTTCGGTGTCCTCGCCGTAGAAGCGGCCGTGGTCGCCGGTGAAGCCTCCGTGCACGGGTGGCTGGAGCACCGCGTGGCGACTGTCGATCCAGTGGATGGACCAGCGGCGCTCCCGAGCGTCGAACAGGCGCAGGGCCATGCCGGAGAAGCCCCGCTCGAAGACGGTCTCCTCGACGTTGGACAGGCCGCCCAGGTGGGGTTGGCAGCGCATCCTGGACGTGAACTCGTCCCAGTCGTCACTGCCTGTCAGCCGTTGCTTGAGCTTCCGGTTCACGCACGTCCATTCGCCCATGAGGAAGTCGAAGTCGTGCACGTCGCCCGTGGGCAAGGGGGGAAGAGGCTTCATGGAGCGGATCCTTTCAGCGCAGCTCGGAGCGCGCGGTGGGGGATAACGTCAGGTGTTCGAGCGGCGCGCTCAGCCACGGTTGGAGTGGCTCCGCCCAGCCCTTCGCCGCGGATCGGCGGCGCGCATCCGGGAACACGGTGAGCCAGGCGAAGACGTGCTCGCCCGTGCGCACGGGCAGGGCAGGGAAGGTGTTCTCCGCGGGCTCGGTCTGGAACAGGGCTTTCGGCGTGGCGCCCAGCTCCGTGAGCACCGGGCGCACGTGCTGTTCGAAGCAGGTCAGGAATGCTTCATCGGCGGGAGCCTTCAAGTAGCAGAGCGTCACCTCCACCCGGGAGTCCGGACGTGCGTCCGCGCCCGGTGGCGGTCGGGGCGTGCCTGGATGCACGAGGCCCGTGTCCGGTCGCACCGGCCGCAGGAGCAGGACGTTGTCGGAGTCCTGCATGGTCACGTTCGCGGCGTTGCGGTGCTCCTTCCACACCGGGCCGCCGTAGAACGCGCCCAGGGCTTCGCGCCGTGAGGCCATGTCGCGGAAGCCTCGCAGCCACACGAACCGGTCCGGACGGTCCTCGTCGCGGAACTGACCGACGAGGTGCATGCCGGTGGCTTCCTGCGACTCGATGAAGGCCCGTTCGAAGAGCGAGATGAGGACGTCCCGCTGACCGGGATGCAGCGTGTACTGGCGCAGTTCGAGGACCGAGCAGCAGGGTGGCAGGGACGGCATGGGGGCTTCTTGCCAGGGAACTGGTAGGGTCATGAAGACCACTTCCGTCAGAATCGGCCATACCAGTTGAAGACCTCCACCGGCGTCGCGTCATCGCTCCTCCTGCGGCTCGATTCGCGGAGTCATGCGCCGCTCCATGAGCAGCTCTTCGAGGGCATCCGTGCGCGCATCCTCGCGGGGGCGCTGGCACCCGGGCTGCGGCTTCCCTCCTCCCGTCAGCTCGCCACCGAGCTGGATGTGGCCCGCAGCACCGTCCTCCAGGCGATGGACGCGCTCACAGCGGAGGGCTACCTCGTAGCCCAGGCGGGCTCCTGCACACGCGTCGCGCCCGAGCTGCCCATCCTCTCCGGAGACCGGAGCCGTGAACCCGGGCTCGCTGCTGCCGCACGTGCTTCAAGCTCTGGGAAGGGGCCTCGGCTTGCTGCCTCCACACGGGCGTTGAAGGCCTCTCCGGTCGGTGCTCCGCGTCTCGGGGCCGCGCCTCGCGCGTTCCGGCCGGGTGTGCCCGCGCTGGACCTGTTCCCCACCGCGCTCTGGGCCCGCACGGTGTCCCGCGTCCATGCTCGCGCGAGCACGGGGTTGCTCGACGGGGGTGACCCTTCGGGCCATGCGCCACTGCGCGAAGCCGTCGCCATCCATGTGTCCGTGTCGCGGGGCGTGCGCTGCTCCTCGGAGCAGGTCTTCATCACGGCGGGCACCCAGCAGGCCTTCGATGAGGTCCTCCGGCTCGCGCTGAATCCGGGTGACTCCGTCTGGGTGGAGAACCCTGGCTATCCCGGCGCCCGTCGCGCCGTGCTCTCCGCTGGAGGTCGGCCGGTGCCCATCCCCGTGGATGGGGACGGACTCGACGTGGGCGAGGGCCTGGCTCACGCGCCTCGGGCCCGGGTCGCGTTGGTGGCGCCTTCGCACCAATACCCGCTGGGCGTCACGCTGAGCCTGGCGCGGCGGATGGCGCTGCTCCAGTGGGCCGAACGCACCCGCTCGCTGATCATCGAGGACGATTACGACAGCGAGTTCCGCCACCGCGGCCGTCCCTTCACCGCGCTCCAGGGACTCGATGACGCCGGCTGCGTGGTCTACGTGGGCACGTTCAGCAAGTCGATGTTCCCCGGCCTGCGCCTGGGCTTCCTCGTTGTGCCGCCCTCGCTCGTGGACGTCTTCTCCGCCGCTCGCGCCGCCGCGCCCGCGCCCGCCTCCACGCTGGAGCAGGCCGCGCTCGCGCTGTTCCTCGTGGAGGGCCACTTCGCCCGTCACCTGCGCCGCATGCGCGCGGCCTATCGGGAGCGTGGCGAAGCCCTGCTCGAAGCCCTGCACGCAGACTGCTCGGGCGTCCTCACGCCTCGTCCCTGTGACACCGGCATGCAGGTGTGCGCATCCCTTGCCTCCCCACTGTCCGACCTGCGCGTGCGCGATGAGGCCGCGCGTCTGGGCGTGGAGGTCGCGGCCCTGTCCGACTATTTCCTTGGCCGACGCCGCGAGTCCGGCCTCATCTTTGGCTTCGGCGGCGTGCGCCCGGACGCGCTCCGCGAAGGGACTCGCACGCTGGCCCGGGCACTCGAAGCCGCGCGCCTCCGCCCTCCCCAATGGAAAGGACGCACCCGATGAGCGACTCCCTCCCCGTGAAGCTGACCGTCACCCACCGCTTCAAGGACTCCGCCCAGCGCGTCTTCGATGCCTGGACTCATCCCGTGAGGGCCAGCTGCTGGCTCTTTGTCGCGGCGCCGGAGAGGTCGCTGGTGCGCGCGGAAATCAATGCGCGGGTGGGCGGCCGGTTCTGCTTGTCGGACCTGCGCGACGGCGAAGCGGTGGAGCATGTGGGCGAGTACCTGGAGGTCGAACGGCCGCGCCGGCTGGTGTTCACCTTCGCGGTGCCGAAGTACTCGGAGGCTTACGACCGGGTGACGGTGGACATCGTCCCTGACGGAGAAGACTGTGTGCTCACCCTGACCCACGAGATGGGCCCGGACGGCGAGAAGTGGAAGGACAGCACCCAGAAGGGGTGGTCCAAGATGCTGGCTGCGCTGGACTCGTGGCTGTACGAAGCCCCAGCCACCATCCAGTCGCGCTGACATCCCTTCCCGGGCGCGGGCCGTCTACGATGGCGCCATGACCTGGCGTTCCCTCCTCCTCTCGCTGGTGCTGCTGTCCGCATGCGGGCAGCGACGAAGCGACCCCGCGCGCGTGACGGAGGACCTGATGCGCCCCGCGCCCCTGGGAGCCTTCGCCGCGGGCACGCCTCCCGTCTCCACGGAAGACTGCACGGTGCGCACGGCGAAGCAGTGCTTCGACCAGGCGCTCACGCTGCTGGCCACGAACGCGCAAGGCCCGGAGCGGCTGCGCGCGGTGTCCCTGATGGGCAAGGCCTGTGACGGACAGGTGAAGGACGCCTGCTCCTGGCTGTCCCAGCACGTGAAGGAGCCCCGGCGCGTGCGCGGCGGCCCGCCGGACGACCCCGTGTTCCAGGAGGCCTTCGAGCACTGGCGCGAAGGCCGCAAGCACCACGTGCGAGTGACGTGCCGGCTGGTGCAGGGCGGCGTGCCCCAGCAATGCGAGGTGCGGGAAGCGACGTTGCCCCCGGACCTGCTGGCGCAGGCGCTCACAAGCATCCAGGCTTCGCGCTACGCGCTGCCCACCCTCGACGGAGACCCCTTCGAATGCGACTGGACCATCGTCATCAAGTGACGCGGCTGTGGCCGGTGCTGGCCCTGTCGCTGTTCACCGGCTGCTTCGCCGGCACCGTGCACCGGGGTCCGGTGACGGACCACTTCGACGGCGAGTCGTTCCAGAACATCGGTGACGCGCCAAAGCTGTCCCCACTCACGCTGATATCCGCCGTGATGGAGGAGCGGCGCGGCCCCTGGCGCGACTACGCGGAGGAGCCCGCCGGCCCGAAGCCGCCGGAGCGCGTGGGCCCGGGAGCGCTGCGCGTGACGTTCATCAACCACGCCACGGTGCTGCTCCAGGCGGACGGGGTGAACGTGCTGACGGACCCCATCTATTCGGAGCGGGCGAGCCCCGTGTCCTTCGTGGGCCCCAAGCGCGTGCGGCCGCCGGGCATCCGCTTCGAGGACCTGCCGCCCATCGACGTCGTGGTGGTGAGCCACAACCACTACGACCACATGGACCTGCCCACGCTGCGGCGCCTGGAGGCCGCGCACCATCCGCTCTTCCTCGTGGGCCTGGGCAACCGCGAGCTGCTCGTGGACGAGGGCTTCCAGCACGTGGAGGAGCTGGACTGGTGGCAGTCCGCGAAGAGCGGGCCCCATGCGTTGAAGGTGTGGGCGGTGCCCGCGCAGCACCGTTCGAACCGGGGGCTGACGGACCAGGAGGAGACGCTGTGGGCGGGCTACGTGCTGGAGACGTCCGGAGGCCCGGTGCTCTTCGCGGGTGACACGGGGCTGGGTCCGCACTTCGACCGCGTCGCGGAGCGCTTCGGGCCCATGCGCCTGTCGGTGCTGCCCATCGGCGCGTTCCGTCCGCGCGTCCTGCATCCGGTGCACATGGGGCCGGAGGACGCGCTGAAGGCGCACCACGTGCTGCGCTCGGGCACGTCCGTGGCGATGCACTACGGCACCTTCCCCATGGCGTGGGACGGCCAGGACGAAGCGAAGTACCTGCTGTTGCGGCTCCTGCTGAAGGAGGGGGTGCGGCCGCGCTTCTGGGCGCTCGGCTTCGGCGAGGGCCGGGACGTGCCGCCGCTGGCGCCGGGGAATGACGGGCGTGCCGATGCCGGACGCTGACGGCGTGGTGCCGCCGGAGGTGGACGCGAAGGAGAAGATGGACCGGGCGCGCGCGTGCATCCGCGCGGGCGAGGTGGAAGAGGCGATTCCGCTCTGCGACGAGGTGTACCGGCGCTTCACGCTGTCGAAGGTGCCGGCGCTTCAAGTCCAGGTGGCGCGGGCATTGGGGCACCGGGGCGCGGCCATCGCGGAGAAGGGGATGTTCCACGAGGCGCTGGTCCACTTCGACGAGGTGGAGCGCCGCTTCTGGAGCCCGCGCAAGCCGGAGCTCTGGGAGGGCGTCGCGTGGGGGATGTTGTACCGGGCCCGCGGTAACCGTCCGGCCAATGACGTGTCGGCGAGCTTGAAGGCAAGCCTCGGCCGTGCTCGGCGGGCGCCGCGAGTCCCAATGGGGTGAGGTGTCGTGGTGAGGGAGCGTCAGGAGGAGTCGGCGGCGCGAAGCCGCTTCCATTCGTGCGGCAGCAGCTCGCCGATGCGCGCATGCGGGTGTGTCTGGACGCGCAGCAGCACGTCCGCGAGGTACGTCTCGGGATTGACGCCGTTGGCCTCGCAGGTGGCGACGAGAGCGTAGAGGCCCGCGAGGTTCTGCCCCGCGGCCTCATGGCCGACGAAGAGGAAGTTCTTCCGGCCCAGGGCCGCTTTGCGCAGCGCCGCCTCGGAGCGGTTGTTGTCCAAGGGCAGGCGCGCGTCGGAGACGAAGCGCGAGAGGGCGTCCCACTGCTTCAGCGCGTAGGAAAGGGCCTGGCCCATGGGGCCCTTGGGCAGGTGGCGAGGGAGCTGCGATTCGAGCCACGCGCGCAGCGCCGTGAGGACGGGGAGACTTTGCTGCTGGCGCAGCTCTCGGTGCGCGTCCGTGCGCACGACGCCCGCGTCGCGCGCCTGCGCTTCCACCCGGTAGAGGGCGAGAATGAAGTCCAGGGCCTCGCGGGCCTCGGGCGCGGTGGGAAGCGCCTCGAAGAAGCGGCGACGGACGTGCGCCCAGCAGCCGACGCGCACGCGTCCTTCGGGCAGCGTCACCGCGTTGTAGCCGGTATAGGCGTCCACCACGAGGGCACCCCGCGTGCCGCCCAGGACGTCCTTGGGCGTTTTGCCCGCCCGGCCCAGGCTGAAGCGATAGCCCAGCAGCCACTCGCCCTGCTGCGTCTGGGTGAGGAAGGTCCAGAGGTAGCCCTGGCGCGTCTTCTTCACGTCCAGCACGCGCACGGGCGTCTCGTCAGCCCACACCACGTCGGAGGCCGCGATGACTTGCAAGAGGTGCGACGAGAGCGGCAGGAGCACCGAAGCGGCCTGGTGGAAGAGGTCCGTCAGCGTGCTGCGACTCATGGGGACGCCGCCTCTTTCAATCCGCTGCGCCAGCCGATGCAGGGGCATGGCATCGGCGCACTTGGACGTCACCACGTGCGCAAGGAAGCCCGGGCCGTACTCGCCCCTGTCCACCACCCTGGCGGGCGCGGGGGCCGTCACCACGCCCTGGCCGCACACGCACGCGAGGACTTCCTGCACGTGCACCTGGCGCTCGAAGAAGGCGGGCACGTACTCATACACCACCGTCCTTCGGCCCTCGCCCAGCGGCTTCAAGTCCTCGCTTCCGCACGCGGGACAGTGCCGGGCCTCGGGTGGTACCGGATGCCGGACTTCGCGGCTGGGGGCCTCCTCGGCCTTGTGCGCCGCACGCTCGCGCCGGGTCCGCAGGGCCGCCTCGTCCCGCGCTGCTTTCGACGCGGGGCTCACCGCGGCCTGGCGCAG
Source organism: Corallococcus sp. CA041A (assembly GCF_003612075.1). Taxonomy (NCBI): domain Bacteria; kingdom Pseudomonadati; phylum Myxococcota; class Myxococcia; order Myxococcales; family Myxococcaceae; genus Corallococcus; species Corallococcus sp. CA041A. Next base: position 7,451 of record NZ_RAWF01000035.1, on the reverse strand, counting down.
CTCGCTGGCGACGGACGGCATCCGCTCGGCTTTGCGGCCGAAGACGTGGCGTTGCAGCGCCGCCATCTGCCCTTTGAGGGTGTCCAGCTCTCCGCCGATGCGGCCCACCTCGGCTTTGAGTTCCTCGGCTTCTTCCCGCCAGGGGCAGAAGTGGTTCTGGGGCAGCACGCGAGGCACTCTTGAATAACGGCCCGTCCCGGTGCCCCAGTCCGTCTCAGCTGCCCGTGCGCCCGGGAGGCGTCCAGGCGGGCTGCCTCTGCACCTGGGCCACGTCGATGCCGTCCAGCAGCATCGCCAACTGCGTCGAGTCCAGCGCCACCGACTTCGCTTCCGCCTCCACGCGGGGCAGGCGGAATCTTCCCGTCTCCAGTCGTTTGTAGAGCAGCACGAAGCCGCCCCGGCTCCACGTCAGCACCTTGATTCGGTCGCCTCGGCGCGAGACGAAGGCGAAGAGGTGCCCCGAGTAGACGTCCTCACCCCAGGCCGTGCGCACCAGCGACATCAGCCCGTCGATGGACTTGCGCTTATGTGGTGCACCGCATAAGCGCAATTATGCCGAGTCCGGCGTTATGCGGAGCTGAGCGACTCTCCGCGCAGACCACGGTCGATTCTTCCTCGCGTGTCGAGGCCATGAGGGGCTTGGCCAGCTCCGCATAATCGTGAGCCTCCTTTGCCGCCCGCTACGTCGGCGGGCGCAAAGGAGACCTCATGATTAGCGACTACTTCGAAGCACCGTGGCGGCTCGCACAGATGCGCGCCACCTGCGTCGGGCCGTACATCGACGGCTTCTCGACGGCACTCTCCGAGGCGGGCTACTCGCCCTTCACGATTCGCGGCTACCTCCGCGCCGCCGACCACGTCGGACGATGGGCCGATCGCAGCGGCATCGACATCAAGTCGTGGGGCGACGACACCCTGATGCGCTTCGGCCGGCATCTCCCGCGCTGCAAGTGCATCAAGGGTAACAAGGGCATCTTCAGCGATGCCCTTGCAGGAGTGCGCTTGCTGTTGGCCCACCTGCGCGCGTCCGAGGTGATCGCGGCAGCGAAGCCGACGCCGACCACGCCGAAGTACGCGCCGATCTCGGAGCGGTTCGCGGACTGGATGGTGCGCCATCGAGGAGTCGCGCCCAGCACCACGGCGCGCTACCAGCGCACGCTGCAGCCGTTCCTCGGCGCGCTCGGTGACGACCCGGGCCCGTACACCGTGGCCGCCATCCGAGCCTTCGTCAGCGACCAGCTCGGCGACGTCGGTCGCGACGAGACGCGTTCCGCCGTGACGTCCATTCGCGCGTTTCTCAGGTTCCTCGTCGCCGAGGGCCGTGTGCACTCAGGAATCCAGCATTGCGTGCCGACCGTACCCCAGTGGCGGCTCTCTTCGCTGCCTCGCTATCTCGAGGCGCCCGACGTCGAGCGAGTCGTGCAGAGCTGTGACCTGACGACAGGCCACGGTCTGCGCGACCACGCCATCCTGCTTCTGCTCGCGCGGCTGGGCCTACGCGCAGGCGACATCGTCGGGATGACGGTGACCGACATCGATTGGCGAGGCGGTACGCTTCGCGTGCACGGGAAGGGGCGGCGAGAGGTTCGGCTGCCGCTGCCCCAAGACGTGGGTGACGCTGTCCTCGCATACCTTGAGCGCGGACGACCGAGGGCGAGCAGCGATCGCCTGTTCCTCACGGTCTACGCGCCGACGCGCCCCTTCGCCACCTCGGCCACGGTTTCCGACATCGTACGCGTCGCGCTGGAGCGGGCGGAGATTCAGAATCCGCCAAGCCGCGGTGCGCACCTCCTTCGACACTCTGCCGCGACGGCGATGCTCCGCGCCGGCAGCTCGCTCGACACCATCGCGACCGTCCTGCGCCATCGCTCGCCCGAAACGACGGCGTACTACGCGAAGGTCGACGTCGCGATGCTTCAGCAGGTGGCCCAGCCGTGGCCCGGAGGTGCTGCGTGCTGAGCAGCATCGTCGAGCGCCACATCGCGCTACACCACGCGACGGGCTACCTCTTTCGCAAGCAGAGCATCCTCCTGCGCGACTACGCCCGCTTCGCCGAGGCCAAGGGCGAAGACGTCGTGCGCGCAATCACTGCACTCGAGTGGGCTGGCAGAGGACCGTCGGCAGGCACCCGCCACGGCCGGCTCGAGGTGGTCCGTCGCTTCGCGCGGTTGATGCACGCCGAGGACCCGCGTCACGAGGTTCCGCCGGCTGGCGTCTTCGGCAAGCAGGCGCCGCGACGCACGCCGTACATCTACACGCCCAAGGACATTCGCGTGCTGCTCAAGGCCGCGGGCGCACTCGGCCCCCGAAGTTCTCTACGCCCGAAGATGTACGTCACGATGCTCGGCCTCATCGCCGCCACCGGGCTGCGCATCTCGGAGGCTATCGGGCTGCGACTCGGCGACGTCACGACGGCGGGGCTCGTCATTCGGCAGACGAAGTTCCGCAAGAGCCGACTCGTGCCCTTACATCCGACGACTCGTCGCGCCCTCGATTCGTACCTCGCGGTTCGCACCAGGTTCTCTGGCACCGACGACGCCGTGTTTCTCTCCGAGCGCGGCACCGGGTTGCGGTACCCGACCGTCATCTCGACCTTCCTCACACTGGTTCGCAGCATCGGCATCCACCCTGGTCCTGGCAAGCGAGGACCGCGCATCCACGACATGCGCCACACCTTCGCGGTCCGCTCGCTCGAGCAGTGCGCGACCAACGGCGAGGCCGTCGCCCGTCACATGCTGGCACTCAGCACGTATCTCGGGCACGCCCATCTCTTCGATACCTACTGGTACTTGCAGGCGACGCCACGACTGTTGGCCGACGTCGCGGCACAGAGCGAATCCTTGGCGCGGCGAGGTGCTCGATGACACCGCTCGCACCACACCTGACGGCGTTCCTGCGCGAGCGTCTGCCTCGAGAGCGTCACGCGAGCCCGCACACCTGCGATGCCTACGCCTACGCCTTCCAGCTCCTGCTCTCCTTCGCGTCGAAGCGGCTTCGGACCCGGCCGTCTTCGCTGACGCTCGAGCAGTTCGACGTGCCTCTCGTACTGGCCTTCCTCGAAGATCTCGAGACAACGCGGGGCAACGGCGCGCGCACGCGCAACGCGCGCCTCGCCGCCATCAAGTCGTTCGCCCGCTTCATCGAGTTCCGCGTGCCGTCGTGCGTTCAGCAAGCCCACGGCTTGCTCTCCATTCCCTCGAAGAAGACCGATGAAAAGCTGGTCGGCTATCTCACCCGCGATGAGATGCAGGCGGTGCTCGATGCGCCCGACCCACGTACGCGCGATGGCGTGCGTGACCGCGCGATGCTGCTCCTCGCCTTCGCCGCCGGACTTCGTGTTTCCGAGTTGGTCGGACTGCGACTCGACGACGTCACCCTTCAACCGCAGCCCGTCATCCACGTGCGCGGCAAGGGCCGTCGAGAGCGGGTGTTGCCGCTCTGGAAGATCACGACGAAGGCGCTTCGCGCGTGGCTCGCGCTGCGCGGGAGCGCCGCGTGCCCGGAGCTGTTCCTGAACGCCCGGGGTGGGCCGCTCAGCCGAGATGGCTTCGAACACATCCTGGCCAAGCACGTGAGCGCCGCCACGACGACGACGCCGTCGCTCACGAAGAAGCGCGTGTCCCCGCACGTTCTCCGCCACAGTTGCGCGATGCACACGCTTGAGGCCACGCGCGATATCCGAAAGGTCGCCCTCTGGCTCGGGCACGCCTCCGTGCAGACGACGGAGATCTACGTGCGCGCCGACCCGACTGCGAAGCTCGAGGCCATCGACGCGGTGCTGCCGCCAGCTCTTCGACGTGGGCGGTTCCGCGCACCGGACAAGCTGCTCGCCTCGCTCAAGCCCTCGCGGAATGGGGCATGATTATGCGGAGCCGCCGCGCAGGTCTGCTCCTCGGGCCGACGTCCTGCGCGGCGCTCAGCTCCGCATAACGCCGCGCTCGGCATAATTGCGCATGTCCACTGGCTCCGTGGCTAGCACCACGCGCACCGACGCGGGAAGGGTAAACATCGCGGCCTCACTTCCCCAGCGCGGCGACGAGCCGGGCCACGTAGGCCACGTCCGTCCCGACGGAGAAACGCACCCGCGCTCCGCTTGCCGCCACCACCTCCAGCACGGACTCGGACGCCACGGGGGCGTAACTGTTCGCCGTGCCCCGTGCCGACGCCGTGCTGACCCGACCAGGAGGACCGGCGGGAGCGGTCGTCAGTCCTGACTCTTCGGGAGCGTGACGGTGCCCGGGTTCTCAATGGCGGCGAGCGCAGCGCGCCGCAGGTAGTGGCCGGGGTCCTCACCGCGCAGGCGCGCCGTTTCGATGAGCGAGTAGAAGAGCGCGGCCACTTCGGTGCCTCGCTTTGACTTGCTGCCGTAGTGATTCTTCCTACCCATCACCATGTCGCGCATCTGCCGCTCCACGTGGTTGTTGTCGACGGGCACCACGGGGTTGCTCAAGAAGACGGACAGCCCGTCCCACAGCTTCAGCATGTACTCCAGGGCCTTGCGGAACGCGCTGCCGGGAGCGGCTCGCTGGGCCAGGGCCCACTGGCGGATGCGCTCCACCACCGGCGCGGAGTGCTGCTGGCGCACGGCGAGCCGCTGCGCGAGCGCGGACTGACGCTCCTCTCCCGTCAGGGCGTACCAGCCGGGCAGGTCCGCCTCAATGGCATACACCTCGCCAATGAGCGCCAGCACCTCTTCGCAAGCAGGCGCGAACTGCCTGGCCTCGAAGAATTTGCGGCGCACGTGCGCCCAGCAGAAAGCCAGCGTCGCGGGGGCGGGCCCGTCCGGGCCGGACTTCGTCGCCGTCTGGTACGCCGCGTACCCGTCCACCAGGACGACTCCCGCGTAGTCGCCCAGCACCGCCTTGGCCGTCGCACCGGAGCGGCTGGGAAGGATGCGGTGGAAGACGGTGTCCGGCGAGGCCACCGTCCAGGCGTACCATTTGGTACCCGGGCCCTTGTCCAAGAGCAGCCAATGCGTCTCGTCCGCGTGGATGAGGGGCGAGGTGAAGACTTCCGCCAGCAGCGTCTCGTAGGACTTCTGCAGGTGGGCGGCCAGCGCGTCGAGCTGGTCCCAGAGCGTCTGCGCCTCCACCACCAGGCCCTCGCGCAGGTACAGCCGCTGCTGGCGCGCCAGCGGCAGGTGGAAGCCGTACTTCATGAGGGCCACGTAGACGGCGAACTCCAGCGAGTAGCGGCCGCCCGGAATGAGACGCGGTGGCGCGGGGGCCGTCACTGGCGCGCAGCCCTGGTGGCAGCGGTACTTCTGCCGGCGCATGCGGCGCAGCACGAAGCTTCTCTCGACGACGGTGACTTCCTCGCAGTCCTCCGTCTGCCCTTCCCACGCGTGCAGGCCACCGCCGCACAGGCCGCAGACTCGGTCCGCCTCGTCCAGCGGCAGCAGGACTTCTTGCACCTTCAGTTCGGGCTGGGCCGTGGGGCCATGGCCGCGCTGCGGCTTCGTGCGCGGAGGCTTCGCGGGCTTCTCCCCACGCTTCTCGCTGGAGGCGCCGAACAGACGCTTCTGCAGGAGGGCCAGCTGCTGCTTGAGCCCCTCGAGTTCCAGCTGCAGCCGCGCCTGCGCGTCCTCGCCCTTGAGCCGGGCATTCTCGAGGGCGAGGGCTTCGAGACGCTGGTGCAGCCGGGCATTCTCCGCCTCCAGCAGGCTGGCCACCTGCTTCGCTGTCTCCAAGTCTCGCAGCTGCTCGACGCGCGTCATGACTACCCGCTGGGTGCTACAAAGCACTGCCTACCGCAAGGACTTTCTCGTCCACGGCCGGAGGCGACAGCCTCCACCGCCCCGCCAGCTCGCAGCCCTCCAGGAAGAGCGACAGCTCGCTCACCGTCAGCTCCACTGCCTGCGCCCCCTCCTCGCACCAGGGCCTGGCGAAGCGTCCCCGGAAGAGTCTCTTGGTGAGGAGCACCAGGCCCGTGCCGTCGAAGTGCAGCACCTTGGCCCGACGCCGACACCGGCCGACGAAGAGGAAGACGTCGCCCTTGAGCAACTGCTGTCCCAGCTGCTGCTCGACGAGGGCGCTCAAGCCATCGAAGCCCCGGCGCATGTCCACCGGGGCCGCGTACGCGAAGACGCGCACCGCGCGCGTCAGCATCAGCACCCCAGCGTCCCCAAAAGCCGCGCGGCGCTCTCCACGCTCAGGCCTTCGACGCGCCAGCCGCCCGGCGACACCAGCGCCACCTGCTGCACTCCCGCCCCCGCTGCTGCGGCGGGACGCGCGCTGACGCGCACTGGCACCAGGGCCGCGCTCTTCTCGAGGGGCTTCGGACGAGGCCGGCCCTTGCGCCACTCGTAGAGCGTCGGTCCGGACACGCCCAGCTTCTTCGCCGCGTCCGTCACCGTCCCACCCGCCGCCACGGTGTGCTCGGCGTAGCGCACCGCGAAGGCGCGCAGCGCCTCGGGGAACGGCAACGAACCGCTGCGCCGTCCGGCCTTCAACCGCTGCGCCTCCTGACGAAACTGCTCCAACTCCTTTTCCAGCTCCACGGACCACCTCCTGGCGTGTGGCCGCTGGAGGTCTCACGAGATGCAGGGGCCCGTCACGACGGGGCACGGCGAGGTCTTACACGGGGGCCGTCGCCACCTGCACCGGCAACAGTCGCACCGGCTCACCGCACGCCGTCGCGGCCCGCCGACGCCGGTACACCCAGGACTGCAACGTGCTCAGCCTCACGCCTCGCTGCTGCGCGAATTCCCGTTGCGCCAGCCCGCTCGCTTCAAATGCTTCCGCGACGCGCTCCCACTCCGGCTTCTCCACCTGCTTCGACATGCCCAGCAGCGTCCGCCGCGCGCCGCCGCCCCTGCAATCCCTCACGGCACGTCGTTGGCCGGACGGTTACGGCCCGCGTGCTCCTGGAGATGGACCAGGAGGACATGAGCCGCAACTGGCTGGAGCGGATGCTGAGCCGCTTCAAGGCGTTCGCGCAGCGGCCCGACCTGCGCATCCCGGTGGAGATGGCGCGAACGGTGGTGGTCGCCACCCACAACCAGGGGCTGCGCTTCGAGGAAGCGCTGAGCCAGTCCGAGGCGCTCCTGAAGGAGTACGACGGCAACACCGAGCCGTTCCTGGTGGAGCAGACCGCGGTGGCGATGTTGGGGCGGGCCACCGCGCTCCAGGGGTTGGGGCACGTGGACGAAGCGCTGGAGGCGTTCGACGAAATCGACGTGCGCTACTGCGAGGACACGGACCCGAGGATGCGAGCCCTGGTGTCCACCGCGCTCATGGGCCGTGCCCTCGTGTTGCTCCGGGAAGAGCTGCTCCCGGAGGCGCTGGGCGCGATTGACGCCATCCTGGAACACGCGGGCCCGAACGTAACCGTCCGGCCAGTGACGTGCCGGGACGCTTGAAGACAGGCCCCGACCGTGCTCGGCGAGCGCCGCGAGGAGTGAGCTGTTCAGGGACTGGGCTGGAGGGGTGACTCGGGCGGGTCGGCGGTGC
>NZ_RAWF01000359.1:0-8108 GCF_003612075.1 Corallococcus sp. CA041A | reverse complement strand
CACCTTCGGCATCTTGCCACCTCCATCGAGGTAACCCACCAGACGCCTTCCATCGTGCCGATGCGCAGGCTCACGGCCGCTCGATGGCCTGTCAGCTCATCCCTCGCTCAGGATCGGATCCAGACCCGTTGGATCCGGCCATCGCCGGCAACATCAACGACCCGGACCTGGTCCGGCCGGTGGTGCGCCCCGCGGTGTCGGCGATGCTCAAGGTGAGCTTCTACCTGGGGGACAAGTTCACGTCGGAGGACACGCTGTTCCATTCGCGCAGCACGCTGGGATTGGATGTGCCGCTATCGGACGGGATGTCTGTCTTCAATCTGAGGACGAAGCTCGACATGTGGGAGTACGCGGGGAGCCTCCGCTACAACTTCCTGCGAGGCGGCTTCCAGCCCTACGCGAAGGTGGGCTACGGGCTGACGTGGTACCGGTTGGAGGACGGCAGCATCAACGGGCAGGGGATGGCGAACCCGAACTCGTATTGGGTGCGCCGGCCGGGCTTCTTCCGCAACCTGTGGCCCAACACGCTGCACCTGGGAGCGGGGGTGGACGTCATCCTGGTGAAGGACTTCATTCCAGGACTGCACGGCGTGGATGGAGGCCTGCGCGCGGGCTACATCCTGTCGCGCCACGAATTGGGCGTGAAGGACCTGACTGGCGACAACGGGCTGCAGGGCATCGTCGTGGAGCCGGTGCACGTGTATCGCAACACCTTCGAGTTGCTGGGCACGCTGAGCTTCTGACGGCCATGGTTCAGCCCCTGCGCGTGGTCCGGTAGGCCTGAGCGGGATGCTTGGGGTTATCGGGATGGGTCCGTTCGAGGAGACCCTCTTCGACCATGGCCTTGAGGTGCCGCTCCGTCAGCTTGTCCGGGTTGTAATGCAGCTCATAGGCAAGCTCCGCAGGGAGCCAGGGCCGAAGCGAGGTAAGCGCCATGATGGCCTCGCGCAGGGCTGCCTTTCTGGGTCGGGGACCTAGTTTTTCGATGATCTCACGCGCCTTCGCGTCGATTTCCTTTCGGACAGCGACCTCCCCCAATCCGTCCGGAGCACCCCCCAATCCGTCCGGAGCACCCCCCAATCCGCGGCCAGGGTCTGTCCCACATTCACCCGCAGCGTGACGACCACGGCGCCCGTGACCTCGGCGAACTCCGGGGCGGAGAGTCCGGCGGCACGGCACATCTCGGCGACGCGGTTCGTGCCCCGGCCCCATTTCTCGATGAGTCCGGCACGGTAGAAGACCTCCGCGATGATGGGATTGCGCTGCACCGACAGATGCGGACGTGTGAGCGATTCAGGCGTGATGCCTATCGGGTATCGCCCCGCGCTCCATATCTCCACGCGGTCGTCGAAGATGGCGAGCGATACCGCGCCACCCGCGATGCTGTAGTCCCGGTGGATGAAGGCGTTGACCAGGAGTTCGCGCATCGCATCTGGCGGGATGAGCGGACGGTCGACACGCTGCAGGCGGCCCGATTCGATGCGGCCAGCCAACGGGAAATGCCGCTGGCAGAACAGCTCGGCCTCCTCGAGCAGCCGGAAGGCCGGTCCGCGCACGTTGCGTTGGTCGAGGAACTCGGTCTTGTCGGTGCCTCGAAACCGGGCCATCCGCAGCTCGCACTGGGGATGATGGGGAAGGAACGTCTTGCCAAAGAGCACGACCGCCGCGCGCAGGAGCCTGCCCTTGTGACGTACGCCAAGGCGGTCGAGCAGCTCGGGCAGGCCCCGCCCCACCGGGCCCGCCATATTCGACGCTGTTCCCTCCGGGCCGACGCCTCACTCGCGCGTGCGGCGTACGGACCGGGACCCTGGGTTCACGCGCGGAGACGGTGTGTCGCCGTGCGCCGGCGTCCGTCGACTACAGGCAGTCCACCAGGCCGTCGTAGATCGTCGTGCTGGTGCCGGGCAGCGTGGCGTAGAGGGGCGAGGTCCCGGAGAGCGCCGTCAGCAGCGAGGCCATCGTGGTGCCGCTGGCCAGCGGGCTCTGGCAGGTCCAGGTCTGCGTCTGCACGGAGAATCCACCCGTGGACGGGTTGAGCTCCTCGTTGCTCGCGGCGAACACCCAGACGCACTGGCCAATGACACCCGTCCCGCTGTTGACGGAACACTGGAAGCGCAGCGACTGGATGTTGCTGTAGTCGCCCTCGCAGAACGTGTCTCCACAGATGTCGTCGAAGTTCTCCTTCAGGTTCGAGCGCAGCTCCAGCCACGAACGGATGTTCATCATGGAGCACCTTCCTGGAAATAACCGCCCCACGGACGGAACGGTCACCCGCGAGGCGACTCGGGTTTGACAGGAAGTTCAAGCAAACCTTCGTTCACAAAGATTTCGCGGTGATGTCTGATGAGCGCCTTCCCCTCAAGGAAAGGCCGGTTCCCCCATGCGGTCATCGCTGCGCCGTCTTCCCTCTGTCCTGAAGTTCACGGCCGTCACCACGGCGTTGATGTGGCTCTCCGCCTGCGGTGAGGGCGTGCTGGAAGAAGAGGAGCTGTTCGCGCAGGGCCGGCAGGCGCTGTTGAACGGCGTGGGTTCGTCCGCGGCGAGGGCGGCGCTGACGAAGCGGTGGGCGCCCATCCACTACCAGGACGTGGACGTCACGGGCTCGCATTCGCTGAGTGGCAAGTCCGACTTCATCACCCGCGTGGACTTCGATGGGGACTGGAGCGGGACGAACAACTGGGACAACACCGGCTCGCGAGCCCTCACCGCGCACGCCTACCAGTCCGTGGTGGAGACCTCCACGCACTGGTACCTGCTCTACACGTTCTTCCACCCGCGCGACTGGTCCGACTCCATCTTCGACACCGAGCACGAGAACGACGGCGAGGGCGTGCTGCTCATCGTGAAGCGCGACGGCAGTGAGTACGGCTCGCTCGTGGGCGCGGTGACGGTGGCGCACAAGGACTTCTACTCGTTCGTGCCGTCCGGCAGTCCGCTCGGGTCGGGGTCGGAGTCCATTGATGGCGCGCTGTCCATGGCCTCCTTCGAGGGCGAGCTCCACCCCATCACCGCGCAGGAGGCCAAGGGCCACGGCCTCAAGGCGTGGCCGTACTACGACATCGTCGGAGACGGCGTGAAGTACTACCCGTCGCTCACGCTGGCGGAGCAGCCGTCGTCCGCCACGGACTCGGACGTGCGCTACAAGCTGCTCGACATCTTCAGTCCCACCGACGGCTTCTGGACGCGCCGCGACCTGACCACGCTGTTCTCCTCCGACGGCACGTTCCGGGGCGACACCAGCGGCGGCTGCGGGCTGGTGGCGGGCAACTGCGGCACCAACTCCGCGAACGCGCCCTGGGGCTGGGACGACCAGAACGACGGCCCCATCCTGCGAGGGGAGATCGCCAAGGACCCGGCGAAGCTGGCCGCGTACTACTTCAGCCCGTCGTCGCAGTTCTCCACGACCTACACGTTCAATCCCTTCCAGAACATCGGCAGTCCCAACCAGCCGTGAGCCAGGAGGTGTCCGATGACGGAGCCCGCTTCCTCAAGTGGGAAGCGGGCCCGTGTGTTTCATCCGGGGCGTCCGTTCAGCGCACCCAGCTCACGTTGCTGTAGGCCTTCGCGCCGTCCGCGCGCTCCGTGTTCGTCAGCGGCGCGTAGACGCGCGTGCTGATGGTGTTGGCCGCGGTGTCGACCTCCACGAGCCGCGTCGGGTTCGTGGTGCCATCGTGGAACGTGTTGAGCATCTGGTAGATGGTGTTGCCGTTCACGCCGGTGTCGGTGCGGTAGGCGGCGTTGCCCACGTGGCCGGAGAAGACGAAGCGCACGTTGGCGTACTGTTTGATGAGGGTGTCGAACACGTACTGGGGGCTGTTGTTGCCGTAGCCACCGTTTGACTGCTCGATGCCGCCGCTGCCGTTCAGGTGTGAGTGGGTGATGATGATGACGTTGTGCTGGGGGAACTGGGCCAGCACGGTCTTCGCCCAGTTCACGGCGTTCGTGCGAGCCCACAGCTCCAGGTTCAACACCAGCCAGTTCAGGCCGCCCGCGTTGAACGTGTGGTAGGCGTTGTCGCACTTGCCGGACTCGAACACACCGCCCAGGGCCTTGAAGCGGGACAGCGGGAAGTAGGTGTTGAAGGTGGTGGTGTTGCGCAGGTTGGCGTTGACGTTGCCGGGGCACGCGCTGCCGCCCTGGCACACGGCCGCCGTGTCGTGGTTGCCCAGGGCGATGGCGTAGGGAATCTGGGCGGTGTCGAGCACCTGGTAGGAATCACTGGCGCGCTGGTAGTGGAGGTGGTCGGGCGTGTCCCAGTCCATCAGGTCGCCGGTGTGCATCACGAAGCGGATGTCCTGGGCCGTCTTGTTGTCGGCGATCCACTGCATGCGCTGGGTGAGCCGGGTGGGGGCGTAGACCGTCTCCTGCTGCGTGTCGGGGATGACGACGAAGGTGAACTTCGTGTCCACCGTGGTGGGCGCGGCGTAGAACTGGATGCCCTCGTTGGTCCAGCCTGCGGTGGTGAGCGCGTCGCGCTCCGCCTGGGTGACGGCGTGGCGGTGTTTCTTCAGGCCCGGATTGTCGAAGCGGTAGACGGGCACCAGGCACGCGTCCGCCGTCTTGGACGCATAGAAACCCACGCCCTCGTCGGTGGTGAAGCCGGAGGCGATGAGGTTCGATCGCTCGGTGGCGTCGATGGTGACGATGTGTTCACCCCGGCTGGGGCTGTAGAGCCGGTAGACGGGGGACAGGCCGGTGCCGGAGGACTTCGCGGCCTTGAAGGGCGTGCCCCGGTCGTCGGTGTAGCCGTAGGTGGTGGCCGCGTTGGCGGCCTCGTTCGCATTGAGGGTGAGGAGGCTGTCGCCCGAGGACGGACGTACCCGGTGATACACGGGGCCGCTGAACGCGGCGCAATCCAGCGCCGCCGTGGTGCTGCCCAGGTCCTGCGCGGGCAGTTGCTGGGGCTCAGGCGCCTCGCCAGGGCCGCAGGCGGACAGCACGCCGGTCAGGGTCAGGGCCGCGAGGAGGGAAGAAGGCTTCAAGATGTGCTCCCAGTGAAGTCAAGATGTTCAAGTTAAAAATGAATTGCTGGGATGCGCATAGCATTGGTGGAAGGGCCGGAGAAGGCGTCTGTCGAGGAGTGTCGCGAGTGCCACAGGGGCAGGACCGCATGAGCGCGAGCAGGGCCGGGGTATGGGGGTTGCTGGTCGTGCTGCTCACGGGCTGCGCCAGCGGGCCCACGGTGCGGTTGCGTACGGAGCAGGGGACGCGGACCTACGCCCCGGCCACGTGGGACAAGCGGGTGCCGGTCAGCGCTCGGGAGTTCGAGGAGGCGCTGGCGCGTCTGGTGCTGGAGGTGCCGCTGACGGTTCGGTCACCGAGGGTGGTGCGCGCGGTCGCGAAGAAGGGAGCGCAGCTGGACCTGGGGTTCGGGTTCATGCTGCGGGACGGGTACGGACGGTGGTGCCGGGCGCATGAGGCTCCGGGAGATTGTTTGTCCTTGCTGGAGGATGGAGCGGGGTTCGGTGAGTTGGACCGGCTGACGCTCGCGGTGGGCATGTCGCTGGACCCGTTGCGCGCGAGCATCGGGGCGGCGCTTCAGGACACGCTGAACCCGGAGTTCTTCGTGTCCGTGGTGTCGGGAGCGATTGCGTCCTGGGTGGTGCTGGCGGCGGCGCCAGAGCCCGTGTTCACCAAGGCCGCGGCGGTGATTGCCGCCGTGTTCCTGGCGTACGTGGGCGTGCAGTCATTCCTCACGGTGGTACGGGCGTGCGGTGCGCTGAAGGCGGCGACGGACCGGGCGACGACGTTCCAGGAGCTGGAGGAGGCGGCGGAAGTCTTCGCGCAGGCACTGGGGCCAGAGGTGGCACGCGTCTTCGTGCTCGCGGTGACGATGCTGGTGAGTCACGGAGTGACGATGGGGCTGTCGTCCGCGCTCGCGTGGATGCCGCGTTTCCCGGACGCGGTGCGGCTGGGCTCGACACAGGCGGGCTTCAACCCGGCGCGCGTGCTGGACGTGAGCGCGGTGGCGGTGGTGGACGGCGTGGTGGAGGTGACGCTCGCGTCCACGGCGGTGGCCATGGCCGCCATGGGCCCTCCGCCTTCGAGTAGCAGCGCAGGTGGCCCGGGCAAGTGGGTGCAGGTGAACGAGTCGATGTCCGACCGCGCCCGCGACTATCAGGCCCAGGTGACGGGAGCACCGAAGGGCTCCGCGTACCGGCTCAAGGTAGGAGACGAAGAGGTCGACTTCGACGGCTACGACCTGGTCGACGATTCGCTGCTGGAGGCCAAGGGCCAGGGCTATGAGAAATTCATCAAGGACAACATGGAGATGAAGGACTTCTTCAAGGGCTTCCGAAAGATGCTGGTTCAGGCGGATCGCCAATTGGCCATGGCGCAGGGAAGACGCATTCGCTGGATTGTCGCGGAGGAGCGATTTGCCACCTTCCTCAAACAGGCCTTCCTCAGCACCGGGCGCAGGATAGAAGTCGTCCACATCGCCCCCCTCCAATAAGGAATCCTGGAACCATGTCCGAGACGTACTACGCAGGCTGCTATTGGCTGGCGCGTTCAGAGCCGGTCGAATCCTGTGCTCAGCGTCTTGCATCCTTCATCCAGCAGCTGGGCCCTTTGGAGTCCACGTGGAACCGCTGGCACCAGACGGCGGCCAATTTCGAGAAGGCCCGGAAGCGCCAGGTCCATACGGATGAAGCAACACTCGCGAAGCTCATGATGAGCAAAGCCCATCGCTTCATGGGCAGCTCCAGCTTCTGGCTCTGGGCGGGAGAGAACGAAGATGAAACTTCGAGCGTTCACGGCAACTGCGGGAGTGCTTCCATCCATTCATGCTCCGTCTGCGCCCTCAACACCGGCAGTCGGGGCAGTGTCGGGGAGCGCGTGCTGACCGCGCCCGTCCTCGCCGGTGTGATACGGGCCATGGCTCTGGCGTGGGAGCCGGAGACCGGAATCGCGACCTCCCATGCGCATCTGGAGCAGCTCAAGGTCGATCAATTTTCATCGCCCGGCACCTTCGTCGGCTGGATCATGTACTTCGCCGACTTCCGAGGCCCCGTGCCCCCACTGCCCACGCCCGTCCAGGTGGAGCACATCCCCAACCGGGGCACGCTCATCACCCTCACTCAGGAGAAGTTCACCGTCTCCAATCCGGCCCACGTCGCCCTGGCCGCGGACGTCCAGGCGCGCCTCCAGGACGCGGGGCTGCTCACGCCCCTGCGCCCCTGGGGCACCTGAGCCCTCAGTCCGGGTAGAACATCGGGTCGCGCGTCGCCACGAACGACGAGATGGCGTGCGCCACCTCCGACGGCAGCGTGGTGAATTGCACACCCACGCCGGGCATCAAGTCTGGCGTGCGGTCGTTGCCGTCGCGCGCCCAACGCACCACGCCGTTCACCGTCAGCGGCCGGCCCCCCGGCAGTGTGAAGTCCAGCTCCACCGGCGTGCCGCGCGGCACCGCCTCCACCGTGGCGATGAAGATGCCGCCCTCGCTGATGTCCATCGAGAAGCCGGTGAAGAAGTTGGAATCACTGCGCGTGTCGATGGTCGTGTGCATCCGCACCCGGCCCGCCTTGCGCGCGTCGCTCTTCGCCGGAGTGACGGCCACGGGCGCGCGCGCCGGAAGCCGCTCCGCGCGCGTCGGCGCCTCCGTGGACGGCTTCTCCGGGGACGGCCGCAGGGCCGGGGGCGGGACGACCTTCTGGGTCTCCGCCTCCGCCGCGCGGCGGGCCTTCTGCTCGGCCTCCTCTCGGGCCCGGGTGGCGTCCTCCACCCGCTTCAGGTCGGACTCGGCGGACGACAGCGCCTTGTCTACCCGGGCGGCGTCCTCCTGCTGCACGCGCAGCGCGGACTGGAGGTCCAGCCCGGCCTGGCGGCGCGTGTCCAGCGCGACCTCTCGCGCGTCCAAGGCCTTCTCACGCAGCCGCGTAAGCTCCGGGGACGGCTCGGGGGATTCGGTGTCCTCCAGGCGCATGGCCCACTGGGACAAGCGCGAGTCCCCGGCATGCTCCGGCCGGGCGAGGGCCTGGCGCATGCGGGCGAGCCGGTCGGTCAACGCGGCGGCATCCGCGGTGGCGCGGGCTACCTGTTCGGCGAGCTGCGCTTCCAGCCGGGCCATGTCGGCTTCGGCGCGCGCCAGATCGGCTTCCCGGGAG
>NZ_RAWF01000358.1:0-8295 GCF_003612075.1 Corallococcus sp. CA041A | reverse complement strand
GGTGACGCCAGGGGCACGGTCGCCCGCCTGGAGGGTGGGGAGGCCAGGGAGGCTGGAGACGACGTGGCGTCCGGCCCCTACGCCCTGACGAAGGAGAAGCTGGAGGCGTACGTCGGCTACCAGCGCAAGATGCTGGAGGTGTACGGGTCGCTGATGCGCAGCCTCCAGGACATGGGGCCGCTCCTGGACGCGGGCACCCCCCAGGCGATGGAGAAGGCCAGGAGCGGCCTGAAGCTCATCGAGCGCAAGGCGCAGGCGGAGGTCGACGCGCGCCAGGCGGCGGGGCTGTCCACGGACGAGGTCAACCGCATCGCGGAGGTCGTCACCGCCGTCATCAGCCAGCGGCAGATGGGGCGCACGCTCCAGTACGAGGAGGAGCTCAAGAAGCTGGAGGCGCTCCAGGCCCGCATGCCGGAGGAACAGCAGAAGGAGCTGGCGCCGCAGGTGGAGTCCATGCGGCTCCAGGTGGAGACCTTCCAGAAGCTCCCGGAGGCGCGCCGGGAGTTCGGCGACGCCAACGTGGACGTGGTGCTGGCCCGCGAGGCCGACCTGACGAAGAACTACCAGGACATGCTCAAGGCCTTCGCGGGCATACGGCGGTAGCTACACCCGCTTGAGCTGGGGCGCCTTCTTCAGGAGCTGCGCGAGGAAGGCGTCACCCTGCTTCTCCAGCACCGTGTTGCCGCGCAGGCGCTGGTTCAGGTTGACGAAGTCCACGTGGTCCAGCCGCTGGTCCTGGTTGTAGCAGGAGAAGACCCACGTCTCCTTGCCGGTGACGGGGTCCACGTGCCGCTGGAGGCACTGGGCGCAGATCTCCTTCATCATGCACTGCATGGGGGAGTTGATGGACCCGAGGGCCTCGTGCCCCGGCTTGAGGAACGGCTGGAGCACGCCGTGCCGCGCCTCCGCCACCGCGCGCATCATCCGGTCCGAGCCGATGGCGATGATGCGGTCCACCTCGCTCAAGGAGATGACGGGCTTCACGCCCAGCTTCCCTTCGGCGTAGGCCACCATGGCCTGCACCACGTTGCCCCGGAAGGCCGCGTCCTGCGGGCGGCGTACGTCCAGCAGGTCGCCTGCGTCCACGGACCAGATGACCTGGTCGGTGCCGGCTTCAATCTCATCCTGCTTGAACGAGTCCGCCTTCAGCCGGTAGCCCGCGAAGTACACCACGCGGCAGCCCGCCGCCTTGAGCGAGCGCGCGATGGAGAAGAGCACCGCGTTGCCCAGGCCGCCGCCCACCAGCACCACCGTCTCGTTGTGGCCAATCTCCGTGGGCGCTCCCGTGGGGCCCATCAGCACGACGGGCTCGCCGGGCTTGAGCGCCGCGCACAGGCGGGAGGAGGAGCCCATCTCCAGCACGATGGTGCCCATCAGGCCCTTCTCCTTGTCCACCCACGCGCCCGTGAGGGCCAGGCCCTCCATGGTGAGGCGCACGCCGTCCACGAGCGGCGCGTTCCGCTCGAAGTTCTGGAGCCGGTAGAACTGGCCGGGGGAGAAGTGGCTGGCGGCGAAGGGCGCCCTCACCACCACCTCCACGATGGTCGGCGTGAGCCGGTTCACGCCGACGACGGTGGCGAGGAAGGCTTCGTCCAGCGTCGCGAAGTGGGTGGCGCGCTTCGACTCGCGCGCGTCCTGCGCGGCCGTGTCGTTGAAGTCCAGGCCCGCGACCTCCTTCGCGAACAGGCGCGCCACCTGCGGGTGGCCATCCTTCGCGCTGGCCATGGCCTTCACCACGTTGCCCGCGTAGGTCGGGTGGTTGTCGCCGTAGAAGGACACGAAGCGGCCGTCGCGTTGGTAGGACGTGAAGAAGCCCACCTTCGCCTCGGGATCCTCCTGGGCCTCCACCGGCTGGAGCTTGAAGCCGCTGCCGTCCTCCACCAGCTCGTGGCCCTGGAAGTACTCCTTCGCCTCGTCGAGCTGGAAGGTGCCCGGGTACTCCTTCTCGTAGGTGACGTTGGGGGACGTGCCCGCGGCCACGCAGACCGTCTTCGCGGGCAGCTCGAAGAACTGGCCGCTTCCCTTGAGCTTGCCGTCCACCGTCACCATGCGCTCGAAGCGGATGGCGCGCACCGCGCCCGAGTCGTCCTGCAGCGCCTCCGTGGGACTCATCCGTTCGATGAAGCGGATGCCTTCCTCCAGCGCCTTGGAGACCTCTTCGTGGTTGAGGCGGTAGGCAGGGGACTCCGTGAGGCCCCGGCGGTACACCAGGCTCACGCCGCCCCACGCGCGCACCAGGTGGATGAAGTCCGGCGCGCGGCCTTCCGCCTGGGCCTTGTGTCGCTCGGCTCGGACGGCGCGGCCGTGCTCCAGGAAGGTCTGGTAGGTGGCGCGCTCCTCGGCGTCCAGGCGCGCGAGGACGGTGGCGTCACCCAGGTCCGCCACCAGCTTCTCGTGGCGCTCCAGCGTCTTCTCCACCTGCACCGGGTAGTACGCCATCAGCTCCGTGGCGGTGTCGATGCCGGTGAGGCCTCCGCCGATGACGATGGCGGGCAGCTGTACCTGGAGGTTCGCCAGCGAGTCGCGCTTGAAGGCACCCGTGAGCTGCAGCGCCATCAGGAAGTCGGACGCCTTGCGGATGCCCCGGATGAGGTTGTTCTTCATCCCGATGATGGTGGGGCGGCCCGCGCCCGCGGCGATGGCCACGTGGTCGAAGCCCAGCTCCCATGCGTCCTCCACCGTCAGCGTGCCTCCGAAGCGGATGCCGCCGTAGATGCGCATGCCCTCTCGGCGCGCGAGCGTCAGATGGATGAGCGTGAGGAAGTTCTTGTCCCAACGCACGGTGATTCCGTACTCGGAGACGCCGCCGAAGCCCTCCAGCACGCGCTCGTCCAGTTCGCGCGTCAGCTTGCTCCAGTCGTGGATGGGCTGGAGCGCGTGGCCGTTGCGCCCCACCAGCTCGTCGGGAAACGGTTCAATCTTGAGGCCGTCCACGCCGGTGACGGCGAACCCTTCGTTGAGCAGGTAGTGCGACAGCGTGTAGCCGGCGGGGCCCAGGCCCACCACCATCACGTTGCGGCCCACGTAGGGCAGCGCGTACGGACGGCGGATGTTGAGCGGGTTCCAGCGCGTGAGCAGGCCGTGGATTTCGAAGCCCCATGGCAGGGCCAGCACGTCCGTGAGCGTGGCCGTCTCCGCCAGCGGGATGTTCACCGGCTCCTGCTTCTGGAAGATGCAGGCCTTCATGCAGTCGTTGCAGATGCGGTGGCCGGTGCCCGCGCACATGGGGTTGTCCAGCGTCACCATGGCCAGCGCGGCCACGGAGTCACCCTCGCGCTTGAGCGCGTGTGCTTCGGAGATGCGCTCGTCCAGCGGACAGCCGGTGAGCGGGATGCCCAGCGGGTTCTTCTTGAACGAGTGCCCCTCCGCCACCGGGTCCTTCGCGGGGAAGCCCTTGCTGCACGAGTCCTTCTGTCGCTCGTGGCAGATGACGCAATAGTCCACCTCGTTCATCACGTCGCGCGGGGTGCCCCGGCGGTCGGTGAGCTTGAAGCCGTCGCGGTGGCGCAGGTGGTGCTCCAGGCCCTCCGTCTTCTCCTCCATCTGGGCGTCCGGGCGCTGCAACTGCACCAGCTGGTCGAACACCAGTGGCTTCGGCAGCCGCAGCGTGGGCCAGGTGTGGAAGAGGGCCTTGGTCTCCGGGTGCAGCGCGCGGGCGTACGTCCACCGGTCCGCCAGCGACAGCAGCGCGCGCACGGCCTGGAGCTCCGCCGCGTCGTCGCCCTTCATCACCAGGCTGGAGCCGAACGCGTCCTCGCCCTCGGGCGTGGCGGTGAGCCTGGCGCGCAGGGCGGCCCACCGCTCGCGCAGGGCGGGGGCGCGCTCCTGGTGCGCGGGAGGCAGGTTGCCGGAGTAGAGCCGCTCCAGGTCGAGCAGCGTGAGGATGGACTCCGCGAGGCCTCGTTCCAGGTCGCCGTGCGCGAGCGCGTCCGGGAAGCCAAGCTGCATGAGCAGGCGCATGCGCGCGTCCAGCGACGGGAACTCCGCGAGCGTCGGACGGTCCTGCGCGCCCTTCTTGAAGACGCGGCGCGTGATGAACTCGCGCTTGAAGTCGAAGAGGGGCAGCTCTCCGCGCAAGTGGCTGGCCAGTCGCTCGGTCTCCGGTGTGATGCCGAAGAGCGTGGCGACGAAGCGCGAGACGTGGCGGGCCACCTGGATGAGCAGCTCGGACTCCGCCGGACCGGAGAGGCTGGCGCCTCCGGACTTGCGGTAGGCGTCGAAGGTCTGGAACAGGTCGGGCGCGTCGCCCTGGAGTCGCGCGTCGAAGCGCTCCGCCAGCCGGCGCAGGCCACTGGGGCGGTACAGGTCTTCGAAAGTGAATCCCGGGAGGCCCAACTGGAGCGCCGGGGCAGGGGCGGAGGCGAGGTCGTTCAAGGCGCGCATGTCACGGGACTTCGGGGAGGCAGGCAGCTTAGGGCCTGGAGGCTGGCGGGTGCGATGGACGTCATGGGCCGGATTTGCTCCGCCCGACGTGTTGAGGCGGTGGGCCCCAGCGGCTACGGTGCGCCGCCATGATGGACAACGCCGCACGTCGTGCCTCCGAACCGCACCTGGCCCCCGTGCCGGATGCCTGTTACCTGTGCAAGGGAGGGCGCCTGCGGCTGCGTCACCGGGCGCGCGGCGGCACCCAGGCCCAGGGCGCGGCGGCCTACAACTGCACGTCCTTTGGCCACCGGAGCCACCCGCCCATCTGGGGCTGCGAGGACTGCGGGATGATGTTCCAGTGGCCCCTCGTGTCCCCGGACACGCTGCTCCAGGCGTACCAGGACGTGGAGGACCCGCTCTACGTCGCGGAGAAGGACAACCGCTACCACACCTTCCGCCGCGTGCTGCGCGAGCTGGGGCCTGCCCAGAACCGCACGCTGCTGGATGTGGGCGCCTACTGCGGCTACTTCCTGGATGTGGCGCGCGAGTCGGGCTTCCGCCCGGAGGGGCTGGAGCTGTCGCGCTGGGCGGCCGGCAACGCTCGGAGCCTGGGCTTCACGGTGCACGGACTCCCCCTGCGGGAGCTGGCGGCGAAGGGCCTTCAGTACGACGTGGTGACGCTGTGGGACGTGGTGGAGCACTTCGCGGATCCGCGCGAGGAGCTGAAGGCGGCGCTCAAGCTGGTGCGCCCCGGCGGCCGCATCTACCTGTCCACCATCGACGCGGGCAGTCTGCTGGCGCGCCTCATGGGCGGGCAGTGGCCGTGGCTGATGGACATGCACCTCTTCTATTTCGGCCGCCGCACCCTGGCGATGATGCTGGAGGAAGTGGGCTTCCGCGTCACGGACGTCCGGACGTACACGCACATCATCTCCGCGGACTACCTGCTGCGGAAGGTGGGCGCGAGCTTCACGCCCTCGGCGCCGGTGCTGGAGTTGGTGCGGCGGGGTGTGCCGTCCAGCTGGTCCATCCCGTTCAACCTGGGCGACAACATGCTGATGGCCGCCGAGCGGCCCCTCTAAGCCTTCCCTCGCGCCTATGTCCCCCTTGATGCGGCGGGTGCTGCACCCGCTGGTGTTGCTCACGTTCTTCGCGCTGTCGGCGTTCCACACCTGGCCGCTCGTGTCCCAGATGAAGGGATACGTGATGGGCGGACGCGAAGACGTCTACATGAACATGTGGCACCTGTGGTGGATGCGGCAGGCCCTCTGGGTGCAGCCGCAGAACCCCTTCTTCGTGCCCTTCCTCCACTGGCCCCTGGGCGCCGAGCTGTACTGGCACACGTTGGCCCCCGCCAAGACGCTGTGGGGCGTGGTGCTGCTGCCGTTCATGTCCGTGGAGACGGCGTACAACGTGGTGCTGTTCGGCTCGTTCGTGCTGACGGGCTACACGTCGTGGCTGCTCCTGCGCTACCTGCTGGAGCGCGCGGGCCATGGGCCCTGGCTCGCGGCGGCGGCGGCGCTGGCGGGCGCGTGCGTGTTCAACTTCTCGCGCTACCACCTGACCCACGCGACGGCGCACCTGAACCTCACCGCGCTGGAGGGACTGCCGCTCTACCTGCTCTGCTTCTTCCGCTGGCTGGACGAGGGCAAGCGCAAGTGGCTGGTGGGGCTGGCGCTGTGCGCGTTGTACGTGTTGCTGTGTGACTACTACTACCTCGTCTACATCGCGCTCTTCTCACTCCTGTGGGTGGTGGCGGAGCGGTGGAAGCGGGGGCCGCTGCTGTCCCTGGACACGTGGAAGGATCCGCTCGTGCGACGGGCGGCGGTGGCGGGAATCGCGGCGGGGCTCGCGTGCGTGCCGCCCATGGTGCCGCTGCTCCTGCATGCGTTCCCCGCGCCGCTGCAAATCCACCACGGCGACTCCGACTACTTCACGGACCTGTACGCGTTCTTCATTCCGGACACGCGCTCGGCCTGGATGGCGGATCTGCCCGCGAAGGCGCGTGAGTTCTCCCTGAACGTCATGCGCATGAAGATGTCGACCAACCTGGAGGAGACCGGCACGTTCCTGGGCTGGTTGACGCCGCTGTTGGCCGTCTTCGCGCTGTGGCGGGGCGTGCCGGAGGGACGCCGTTGGTTGGGGCTGGGGTTGGGCTTCGCGGTGCTGTCCATGGGCACGGTGCTCAACATCGGCCTGGAGGACCGGGTGTCGCCGGTGGTGCTGCTCTTCGCCGTGGCGCTCGCGGTGGCGCTGGTGCCCGCGTGGCGGGAGCGGGTGTGGCGGCGGGACGTGCTGCTGCTGCTGGCGCTGGCCGTCTACCTGGCGCTGTCGGAGCCGCTGACGGCGTTCAACGTGCCGCTCAAGGTCCAGATTCCGATGCCGTATGTGGTGTTCAAGCACGTGGTGCCGCTGTTCTCGCGCGGGGGCATGCCGGTGCGCTTCATCCTGCTCACGCTCCTGTCGCTGTCGGTGCTGGTGGCGTTCGCCGCGGCGCACGCGGGCGCGTGGGCGTCCCGGCGGGATGCGCGGCTGGGCGTGGCGGTGGCGCTCGCGGTGGCGCTGATTCCGAACGTGGAGTACCGGGGCCTCCAGATGGTGGTGCCCTCCACTCCCCGGTTGCCGCCGGTGTTCAACGAGATTCGCGACGCGCCCATGCCCGCGGCGGTGCTGACGGACAACGTGCAGGGGCAGTGGGAGCAGATGTTCCACGGCAAGCCGGTGTCGTACGCCCGACTGTCCCGGTTGCCGGTGCGGGAGTCGGCGCTGGTGAACTCGCGGCTCATCCGCGCTGCGGAAGGGATGCGCAACGCGTTCGGCACCGTCACGCCAGAGGAGCGCGACGAGATGCGGCGCTACCTGAAGGAGCACCACTTCAAGTGGTACGTGACGCACTTCTTCCACCCCATCCGCCACCAGTTCATCACGGACGAACTGGGCGGCGAGATGGTGCACCAGGACGGCTACGTCACCGTGTACCGCTTCCCTTGAGCGGACGCGCTCATTCGCATTCGGCGTGCTCGATGTTCGTGCGCTCCATGGCGCTCGCGGACACGGCGAGGTCGGTCGCGGTCACGGTGACGCTCTCGTCCGCGGACACCATGGAGCCACACTCAGCGAAGCCGCTGGCGCCGCACTGGCGGGTGAGGACCACCTTGCCCTTGTTCTTCGACGTTTCGAGTCGCGTGTTCGTGCAGCGGTAGGCGATGGGCCCTGATGAGTCGTTTCCGCTGACGTCCATGTCTCCCTCGGTGTCCGCCGTGTCGAGGACCTCGCCGTCTTTGCTAAAGAGGACGAAGTGGAACCGGGTCCGGGAGACGGTGTTGCCGTTTCCCTCTTCGTCGGGGGACTCTGTTTCCTCCTGGGTGAACACGCGCAACGTCGCGTCCGGGGGAACCTTGAGGACTTCGTCCCGGGCCAGCAGCGGGGACTCCGGCGCCTTGGGGCAGGCGAGCTTCTTCGTGGGGAGCTTCACCTCGCGGGAGTACGTCCCCGGGGCGAGCAGCTTGAGGTGTTCGAGGACGGGACCCGCGTCGTCGGACGGGCAGGTGCCCAGGAGCCAGACCCAGAAGCCGGGTTTGAGGCCCGGGACGGTCTTGCTCTGGACGAGCCTGGGGTGGCCCTCCGGAAGGGTGAGGCCGGTCTTCTCGAACAGCTTCTCGAATTTGCCCCAGGAGTACACCTGGCCTTCGGCTTCGGCCTTGTCCTTGGAGCCCTTCCAGATGAGCGCGACGGGCTTGTCCGCGGCTTCGGCTTGGAGCGCTCCGGTGAAGGCCATCAGGCCCAGGACGAGAATGCTTGAACGCATGGCGGTTCCCCCTCGCGGTGCAAGAGCGCACCGCCCGCGATGCTAATGCTTCTTCGGTCCACCGCGCTTCGGGCGTGAGCCGCGCGGGGCAGGGGAGGCGGGGGGAGTCGTGCCTTCCGGCC
>NZ_RAWF01000357.1:0-8237 GCF_003612075.1 Corallococcus sp. CA041A | reverse complement strand
AGAGGTGTATAAGAGACAGGGACGGGGCAGGGGGCGCGACCGCCAGCCGCTCCCCGATGCGCGTCAGTCCCTCGCCATCGCGGGCGCGCGCATGCACTCGCGGATAGTCGGCGAACGCGGTGCCCAGCCACCGGTCCAGCACCACGGTGTACAGGCCGTAGTGCCCCTGGTAGCGCGCGTGGTGCAGCGCGTGGAACGTGGGGGTGAAGAAGACGCGGCCCACCCAGGACGTCACGAAGCGCTTCGGCAGCCACTCCGTGTTGCCGTGCCCGAACGCGTTGAGGACGTAGTTGGTCAGCATGTAGGCCAGGATTCCCACCTGCGTGCCCGGGAACACGTGCATGGCCGCGAAGTGCAGGCCCAGCCCGCCGCCCATCAGCACCACCCGCTCCACCACGGAGAACGACAGCGCGGTGAGCGGCTCCGTCACCTGCGCCACGTGGTGCTGCGCGTGGAAGCGGTAGAAGCGCGGCAGGTGCAGCAGCCGGTGCGTCACGTAGAACCACACCTCGAAGCCCACGAACATCCACGCGTACGACCACAGCGCCGTGGACAGGCTGAACGGCGCCATCAGGGGGCCGCTGAAGTACCGGAACGTCCCGATGAGCACCGCGTCCGTCACCACCACGCCCACCGCCGCCAGCGCCTCGCTGCGCAGCTGCCCCTTCGCCAGCTCCCGCCGGTACACCCGGAAGCGCTCCGCCAGCCGCGTGCGCCACACCCCCCAGCCACCCACCACCGTCAGCAGCTTGACGGTCCCGGAGATGAGCAGGACCAGCAGGAACAGCACCGGCAGCGACGGATTCTCAGGCAGCAGCGCATGCATCACGGACCTCGCGAAGGCCAGCACACCCCCGGGCCAGTCATGCCCGGACACCCCATGGATAATGCCCGTCCGTGGTTATTGTCAAACATGACAATAGCGATGGGTGCGTTGAACGACGAAGCGGGGGGCTAGGATGCGCCGCGATGGCATCCAAGCGTCCCCAGGGCCGGGCTCCGGCCCGGCGCACCTCCGCTCCCCGTCGCCCCGCGAAGCCCGCCGCGCCCCGGAAGCGGCGCACCCCGGAGGAGGCGCGAGACGCCATCCTCCAGGCCGCCGAGCCGCTGCTCGTGGAGCAGGGGCCGGACAAGGTGGGGCTGCAGGCGGTGGCGAAGGCGGCGGGGGTGAGCCACGCGCTCGTCACGCACTACTTCGGCACCTACGAGGCCCTGGTGCGCGAGGTGCTCCTGCGCCGCAACGAATTGCTGGCCGCGTCCTTCCGGGAGCACCTGCTCGCGGCGGACGCGCCTCCCAGCGCCGGCGCGCTGCTCGAGCGCTTCTTCACCGTGGTCCAGCAGGGACAGCACAGCCGGCTGATGGCGTGGGCGCTGCTCACCGGCCGCGCCGAGCACATGCCGCTCGTGCGCGCGCAGGGCCTGCGGCTGTTGGCGGACGCGCTGGAGTTCCAGTCGGGCCGCGTGGCGGAGGCGCAGGGCACGCCACCGCCCTCGCGCGACACGGTGGACATGACGCTGCTCGTGGCGCTGTGCGCGTCGCAGTGGTTCCTGCTCGCGCGGGAGGCGCTGCTGCCCGTGATGGGGCGTCCGGCGGACGCGGCGTCGGACGCGAGGTTCCGCGAGGTGCTCGGGGGGATGCTCCAGGGGGCTCTCGGGATGAAGCCGCCCGGCGGAGGCTGAAGCTCAGGTCCAGTCGGCCTGCGGGCGCTGCGGCTGCACGAAGGCGCCCGCCACCGGCAGGGTCACGCGGAAGACGCTGCCCCGGCCGGGCGCGCTCTCCATCGTGAGCGTGCCGCCCAGCGAGGTGACGATGCCATGGCACACCGCGAGCCCCAGCCCCGTGCCCACGCCCAGCGGCTTGGTGGTGAAGAAGGGGTCGAAGATGCGCTCGCGGTGCTCGGGCTCGATGCCGCAGCCGGTGTCGCGCACCTCCACCAGCACGTGGCCGGGCTCTCCGGGACGCGCCACCACGCGCACCTCGTTGCCCTCCGCGTTCCCCGGGGAGATGGACTGCGCCGCGTTGAGCAGCAGGTTGAGGAACACCTGCCCCAACCGCGAGCCGTTGCCCTGCACCGGCGGCACGCCGTCGCACTCCACCACCAGCCGCGCCCGGTGCCGCAACTCGTGCATGGCCATCTTCGCCGCCGTGCGCACCACCGCGGCCAGCTCCGCGGGCCCGCTGCCCACGTCCTCCGCGCGCGACAGCGTCTGCAGGTCGCGCACGATGAGCCGGATGCGCTCCGCGCCGTCGCGCGTCTCCGCCAGCGCTTCCAATATCTCCTGCCGGTCCTGCTCCGACAGGCGCTCCTTCTGCTGCAGCTCCTGGTGGATGTACTCCAGGTTGCTCAGGATGAAGGCCAGCGGGTTGTTGATTTCATGGCCCACGCCCGCCGCGATGCGCCCCAGCGCGATGAGCCGGTCCGCGAAGAGCAGCTGGGTCTGCGTCGCGTGCAGCTGCTCCAGGCTGCTGGACAGCTTCGCGTTGGCGGCCTCCAGCGCCGCGGTGCGCTCGCGCACCGTCTCCTCCAAGAGCCGGTTGTCCGCGCAGGGCGTCTCCTCGGTGCACCGGGTGTTGGAACCGGGGCCCAGGCGCTCGAAGGCCTGGCGGAGCGTGCCCCGCCGCCGCGTCATCGCCGCCAACCGCCCGACCTTCGCTCGTAACGTCATCGCGGCCCGCTCCACCCACGTCCATCCGCGGCCGTCACCGTTCCTCGTGGCGGGGGTCCCTGCTCTCGGGAACGGCCTGTGGACGTCCATCCAACACCGCCGCCCCGTGCCCGGCAAGGTGCGCGCGAGTACGTGATGACGTCGAGCGGACACCGCTTTGGTTTCACGTCCCGACTGTCATTTTCCACTGGGGGATTCGGGCGCGCGGGAGGAACTCACCGCACGCCCGGAGGCATCTGGACACGCGGCCGGGGTGGGGACGAGGCCGTTCATGCCAGTGCGCTGCTCACCGCCGGTTCAACGGGTGCGTCCGCTTCAGGCGCCGCAGTCCGCGCGGCAGCTGTCCGCCGTGTTGCCGGAACCCGCGCGCTCGGTGAACTGGCACACGCCGTCACCGCAGCGGAACAGCTCCGTGGGCTTCACGCGCGTGGTGATGGCCGGGTACGTCTTCCCGTTGTACGTACACTGCGTGTAATAGGGCTGGCTCGGGTCACCCTTGGTGCAGAACTGCGCGCAGCTGCCAATGTTGGTGATGGGCGCGCAGGAGTCCGCCTTCAGCGTCAGGCCGCAAGCCCGCGTGGAGCTCTCCGCCGAGCTGAAGTCGCGATCCCTCGCGGCGAACAGGCCCTCGTTGGTGAAGAGGTTGCCGAAGAAGCACGCCTCCTTCGCGCTGAACTGCGACAGCTCCTCGGCGGAGTAGGGAATCGCCGCGCCCTCCGCCGTGCGGCCCAGCACGGACAGCGCGATGTGCAGGCCGTACTTGTTCGCGTGCGCCGCCAGGCACGCGCTCACCGCCTGCTGCTCCGTCACCGTCGCGGCCTTGCCCGTGGCCCAACCCGGCGCCAGGCCCAGGCTGCCCTGCCACGTGTACTTCGCCCCGGTGGTCGTGGACTGGAAGGTGCGCGTCTGCCCCTCGGGCACCGAGCACTTCACGATGTACGCCATCAGCATCGGCGCAGTGTCCGTGTTCTGGCTGAACCACTCGTTGAAGCTCTCGGTGTTCAGCCCGTTGACGGTGAGCCCGTTGACGGTGAGCCCGTTGACGGTGAGCCCGTTGACCGTCAATCCGTTGACGGTCAGCCCGTTGTCCATCTGCAGCGCCTGATCCACCGATGCTGGATCGGCCTCCCACGCCGCGTCCTCCGGCATCGCGCCACCGCAACCCACGAGGGCGAACAGCGCCCCCGTCATCAACACCGCCTTCAGGGGTTGGCGTGAGGCAACTCGGTTCCACCACTCGCTGCATCCACTTCCAGGCCGAAAAGCAGGGGTGAGGCGCATGTAGGGGCTCCCGCTCGAGGGAAGTCGGAGGACCGGCTTCCAGAATGTCAGGCAGTCCAGGCTTTCACCTAGAAAGGTGCTGAAACTGTCAGACAGGGGAATCGTGACGGATTCAGGATCTAAAATAAATACGGTTTCGTCAAAAAATTATGGTGTGGGTCCAATTCTCACGGGGGCGGACGTGTGCCGGTGAAAGGCATGGGACCACACGACTCAAGCGGGGTGCCGCGGGGGAGGAGGAGTGCGGGGACGGCCTACTGCGGAGGAGTCTCTTCGAGGTACTGGGACGCGGGACGGGTGATGGCGAAGCCACCGGGGTCCCTTACGTTCCAGGTTGCCACATGCGTGACCGGGCCGCCTACCACCTCGGCCTCGCCGGAGTCGCCGCGTGTCTCCGCCTCACCATGGTGGAGGCAGAGGTGGACGCGGGCGTGGACGGCTTCGGCCAGACGCTGCGCCTCGGCTTGCAGTTCTCTCAGGGGTCGAAGGGCGAGCGCGGGAGTGATGCCGGCGGCCACGGGCCGCACGCCCAGGAGCGCGGTGCCCGTCTGGAGCGCCAGGATGAAGTGCTCCGCGCGCAGGCCCTGCTCCAGTGTGTCCATGACGTGGGCGAGCGCGGCGTAGGTGGTGTCGTCGTCCATGTCCGTGGCGGGGAGCACCACCTCCGCGTTCACGGCCAGCACGAGCCGCGTCTGGCTCTCCACCTGATTGGGCTCTTCCGTGGCTTCGCGCAGCGCGGTGAGGAAGGCGTTCACGCTGGGGTAGCGGCGGGTGGCGTCCTTGTCCAGGCACCGGAGCACCACCGCGTCCACGGCGGGGGACACCGGGGCCTTCACGCTGGGGCGCGGAGGCGGGGCCTCCAGGTGCATGCGCTCCAGCTCCAGACGATCATCGGACTGGAAGGGGTAGCGGCCGGTGAGCAGCTGATACAGGAGCACGCCCAGCGCGTACACGTCCGTGGGCGGCCCGATGGTGCCGCCGCGGAACTGCTCGGGCGCCATCGCGTGCGCGGTGCCCAGGCGCTGTCCCGCGGTGGTGAGCCCCTCCTGCCCGGGCTCCTGCTGGATGAGCTTCGCGATGCCGAAGTCCAACAGCTTCAGCCGGGGCTTCTCCCCCTCCTCCACGACGAGGATGTTGCTGGACTTCAAGTCCCGGTGCACGACGCCCGCGCGGTGCGCCGCCTCCAGCGCGCCGCAGACGGGCTCCAGGTACGCCAGCGCGCGGGACGCGGACAGCCGCCCGCGCTCCTGCACCACCTGGCTCAGCGTGCGCCCGGAGAGCAGCTCCATCACGTAGTAGGGGCTGCCGTCCGGCATCAGCCCGAAGTCGTAGACGTCCACGATGTTCGGGTGGTGGATCTGATTGACGACGCGCGCCTCGCGCACGAAGCGCTGGAGCATCTCGCCCTGGTCCGCCAGGTGCGAGTGCAGCACCTTCACCGCCGCGTGCCGCCCCAGGATGCGGTGCTCCGCCTCGTAGACGCTGCCGTGGCCGCCGGCCGCCAGCATGGACTTGAGGACGTATTCACCCGCCAGGGTGCCCGGCCCGCGCTCGGCACGGCTGGGTGTGTCGTGCCCCTTGTCCGAGGTATTCGCGTTCGCGCGTGCCTGGATGCGGAAGGTGCTCTCTGAATCCACCGCCATGAATACCCCGCACCCTACCATCCACGGGGTGGGTCGCGAGTGCCCGTGCCGGGTTGGCTGCCCTGCTTGCCTGCCTGGCCGTTCACCAGGAGTCAGGGTCCCTGTCCTGAAGGGGGTGGGGACGTTCATTGGAAGCCGTTGGGGTATGGTTGCGGTCCGGGCCAGGACTTCGGGCCCAAACGGAGCGCGGCGTCATGCACGACAGGCGGCGAGGACACTGCCAGCCCGAGCGCAGGGGGACGTCAGGGGGCTTGCATACATGATGACGTTGGTGGACGAGCTCACGACCTGTGCGGGCCAGTCGGTGACGGCCCCGTCCTCGACCGGGGCGTGCCTCATCCTCATCAGCACCACGACGCCGGCGGCCATCGGCAAGGCGTACCGGTTGGAGCCGGGCGAGCACGTCATCGGGCGCGGGTCGGAAGCGGAGGTGCGCATCGACGACCACGGGGTGTCGCGCAAGCACGCGCGCATCCAGCGCAAGTCGGACGGTTCGTGCCTCGTCACGGACCTGGAGTCCACCAACGGCACGTTCCTCAACGGCCTGCCGGTGTCCACCGCGGAGCTGCAGGAGGGCGACCGGCTCCAGGTGGGCACGGTGACGGTGTTCCGCTTCTCCCGGCGCGAGGTGCTGGAGCAGCGCGAGGAGCAGCTCAGGCAGGCGCTGTCCGCCGCGCGCGTGGGCATCTGGGACTGGAACGCGAAGACGGGGCAGGTGACCTGGAGCGAGCACGTGGACCGGCTCCTGGGCCTGGCCGTGGGCAAGCTGTCCGGCCGCGCCATGGACCTGGAGGAGGTGGTGCACCCGGCGGACCTGCCCAGGCTTCGCGCGGGGCTGGCCACGGCGCTGCAGCAGCGCTCGCAGGTGGACGTGGAGTACCGCATCGAGCCCGCGGGCAGCGGCTACCGCTGGATTTCGTGCAAGGGCGATGTGCTGCTGGACGCGTCGGGGCAGCCCGCGCGGGTGACGGGCACGGTGATGGACATCACCGCGCGCAAGCAGGCGGAGCAGGAGCTGCACCGCCAGGCGCTCATCTTCGAGAGCATCTCCGACGGCGTCGTCATCACGGACCTGGCGGGCGGGGTCATCGACTGGAACACCAGCGCGGAGCGGATGTTCGGCCGCAGCCGCAAGGAGGCCATGGGACAGACGCTCTTCAGCGTGCTGCACCCCGGTGAGCCGGACCGGCTGACGGGCGCCGTCCTCACCGCGCTGGAGGTTCACGGGCGCTGGAGCGGGGAGATGGAGTTCAAGCGCGCGGACGGCATGGCGTGCGTCTGTGAGTCCGTGGTGGTGCCGCTGCGCGACGCGGAAGGGCGCATCATCGCGAACATCATGGTGCACCGCGACCTGAGCGAGCGCCGGCAGCTCCAGGCGCGCCTGGTGGTGGCGGACCGGCTGGCCAGCGTGGGCACGCTGGGCGCGGGCGTGGCGCACGAAATCAACAACCCGCTGGCGTACATGCTGGTGAACCTGCACCTCATCCGCGAGGGGCTGGACAAGCTGGAGGCTCAAGGCGCCCCGTCCGAGCCGGTGGCCTCCATCCAGCAGCTGGTGCGCGAGACGACGGAGGGCGCGGAGCGCATCGCGACCATCGTGCGGGACCTGAAGGTCTTCGCGCGCGGCGAGCAGGAGTCGCGCCCCATGCCGGTGGACGTGCGCCGCTCGGTGGAGCTGGCGTGCAAGATGGCGGACAACGTCATCCGCCACCGCGCGCGGCTCGTGACGGAATTCGAACCCGTCCCCGCGGTGGAGGCGAGCGAGGCGCGGCTGTGCCAGGTGTTCTTGAACCTGCTGCTCAACGCGGCGCAGGCGATTCCGGAGCATCCATCCTCCGTCACCGAGCACGAGATTCGCGCCATCATCCGTCCGGGCGAGACGGGCAAGGTGGTGGTGGAGGTGCGCGACACCGGCGTGGGCATGACGCCGGAGGTGCTGGGGCGCATCTTCGATCCGTTCTTCACCACGAAGGCGGTGGGCGTGGGCACGGGGCTGGGGCTGTCCATCTGCCACGGCATCGTGGAGTCCATGGGCGGCTCCATCCACGCGGAGAGCACGCCGGGGCAGGGCAGTATCTTCCGCGTGGTGCTGCGCTCGGCGGCGCACGAAGTGGACCTCTACCCGCGGCTGTCGGCGACGGCGCCAGCGGGGGCGAGGGCGCGCATCCTGGTGGTGGATGACGAGCCCAACGTGACGGTGGCGCTGCAGCGCTCGCTGGCCTCGGAGCACGAGGTGTCCACGGCGAACAGCGCGCAGGCGGCGCTGCGGCTGGTGAACGAGGGCGGCCGCTTCGACCTCATCCTCTGCGACGTGATGATGCCCGGGATGACGGGCATGGACCTGTACTTCGAGCTGGGGCGCTCGGTGCCGGAGCAGGCGGGGCGCATGGTGTTCATGACGGGTGGAGCCTTCACCCCGCGCACGACGTCGTTCCTGCGGGACGTGCCGAACCTCAAGCTGAGCAAGCCGCTGGACCTGGCGCAGCTGCGCGAACTGGTCGGCCGCTCGGCGGAGGCGTCTCGATGAGCGCTTCCTCCGGGCAACCCGCCGCTCCTCCAGAGGTCGCGGCGGGGCCGGAGGCCCCTGGGCCCGTGGCGCCAGTGGGGAGGGGGTTCGCGGGGGCGGAGGTCTCCGAGGGCCGGGAG
>NZ_RAWF01000356.1:0-8344 GCF_003612075.1 Corallococcus sp. CA041A | reverse complement strand
GCCCTGCG
This sequence comes from Corallococcus sp. CA041A, assembly GCF_003612075.1. Taxonomy (NCBI): domain Bacteria; kingdom Pseudomonadati; phylum Myxococcota; class Myxococcia; order Myxococcales; family Myxococcaceae; genus Corallococcus; species Corallococcus sp. CA041A. The sequence continues at coordinate 8,336 of NZ_RAWF01000356.1, read as the reverse complement.
ACGCCCCCACCCCCACCGCCGTGCTGTCACCCAACGAGACGTAGTTGACGCTCATCCCCAGCTCAAGGAACGGTCAGCGCGCGCAGCAGGCGTCCGCCGCCAGGGCCGGCCACGCGCAGCAGCAGCGTGCTGCCCTTGGGCGCGGCGCGGATGGCCGCGGCCAGCTCCTTCGCGCTCGCGATGGGCTTCTTGTTCGCCTCCACCACCAGCATGCCCGGCGTCAGCTGCGCGCGGTCCGCGGGCGAGCCCGGGACGATGTCGGTGATGAGCGCGCCGGCGCGCTCGGTGAAGCCCGCCTGGGACGCCGTGCGGGCATCCAGGTCCTGCAGGGACACGCCCACGCGGCGCGAGCTGTCCTGCTCGTCGGTGGCCCCCGGCTTCTTCTTGGACAGGCCCTCCAGGTCCGGCCGGGTGCCCATGGTCACCTTGACGTCCTGCTTCTTGCCGTCGCGGTAGAGGGTCAGCGTCGCGACGGTGTTGGGCTTCTTGAGCGCCACGGTGCGGGTGAGGTCGCTGTCGGAGCGCACCTGCTTACCGTCCACGGCCACCACCACGTCGTCCGGCTTGAGCCCGGCCTTCGCCGCCGGGGAGTCGGGGGTGATCTGCGTGAGGATGGCGCCCTCGCTCACCGACAACTTCAGCGCCTGGCCCAGCTCGCGAGTGAGGGGCTGGATGCCCACGCCCAGCCAGCCGCGCGTGACGGCGCCCTCCTTCTCCAGCTGAGGCAGCAGCGCCTTGATGAGGTTGCTGGGCACGGAGAAGCCGATGCCCGTGCCGCCGCCGACGATGGCGGTGTTGATGCCCACCACCTCGCCCTTCATGTTGAAGAGCGGGCCGCCGGAGTTGCCGGGGTTGATGGCCGCGTCCGTCTGCAGGAAGTCGTCGTAAACGCTGGCGCCAATCTCCCGGGCGCGCGCGGACAGGATGCCCACGCTCACGCTGGAGGCCAGACCGAACGGGTTGCCGATGGCCAGCACCCAGTCACCCACGCGCACGGCGTCGGAGTCCCCCAGCTTCACTGCGGGGAGCTGATCCACCTTCTCCTTGATCTTCACCACGGCCACGTCGGTGAGCGGGTCGCGGCCCACCACCTCGCCCGAGAACGAACGGCCGTCGTCCAGGCGGATGGTGATGGTGACCGCGTCCTCGATGACGTGGTTGTTGGTGAGCACCAGGCCCTTGGGGTCGATGATGAAGCCGGACCCGGCGCCCTGGCGGATCTGCTCGCGCTCGCTGCGTCCGCCGCCGCGGCCCCGCCCGTTGCCTCCGAAGAAGCGGTCGAAGAGCGGGTTGTCCTCCATGCCTTCCGGCACTTCCGGACGGGCCTGCACGTCCACGTTCACCACGGCGGACTTCACCGACTCCACCAGGGGCGCCAGCGAGGCCAGCGACTGGGCCTCACGCGTGGCGGGCTGGAGGTTGCCAGCCTGACCGGAGGCCGCCTGCTGCGTCTTGGGCGCGGCCGGCTGCTGGGGTGCGGGAGCCTGCGCGAGGGCGAGCGTGGGCGACGCCAACACCAGCACGGCGGCCACGAGCTTGCGACGGGACGAAGGGAGCGTGTGGGTCATGGATTTCCTCAACCTAAAGCGGAAACGAAGCCCCGCAACCGGAACGACCGTGTCCGGTGACGGAAGGTGAACCCCTGGCCCGGCCGCCTGTTCCCGAACCGCTCAACCGGGCCGGTAGACGCGGTAATCCAGCTCGGGGAACAGGTTGTTGCGTCCTTCGACGTGGGACAGCCAGGACTCGTCGATGGTTCCGGCGCGCACCTGGTCGTGCAGGCGCAGGAAGCGCTGCAGGTGCTCCTTCGTGCGGCGTACGGCGTAGTCCACCATGGTGCCGGTCTTCATGATGAAGGCCCAGTCGGAGGCCTGCGCCAGCAGCAATTCGCGGGCGGCCTGGTTCAGCGCCCGGCGCTTGAGGGACGACGCGTCCGGGAAGTCCCGGGCCAGCTCCACCATCTGCCGCGCGGCGTGGTTCAAGTGCCGGTAGATCCAGTCGTTGGTCCCGTCCAACCACATGTTCGCGTACCCGCCCGCGCCCCAGGACGAAAGGGGCGGCGTGGCCACCTGGTTCTCCGGGTGCTCGCGCAGGTCGTCCAGCGGGCTGATGAGCTGGATGCGGCTGGGGTTGCGCGCGGCCTGGCGGATGAGGGCGTCGATGAAGTGGGGACCCTCGAACCACCAGTGGCCGAAGAGCTCCGCGTCATAGGGCGCGACGACCACGGGCTTGCGGCCGCCCATGCGCGACGCGAGGTATTCGAACTGGCGCTCGCGGTTGAAGAGGAAGTTGCCCGCGTGGACCCAGGCGCGCTCGCGGGCGGCGGCCGGGTCGTAGGGCTGCTTGTCGTTCGTCTTGCCGGTGATGCGGAAGTATTTGAAGCCGGTGTTCTTGCGGTCGCCGGTGGGCTGGATGAAGGGCCGGACGTAGTCCAGGTCCAGGTCCCAGCCGATGTCCCGGTAGAACTCGCGGTAGACGGGGTCGCCGGGGTAGCCGTGCTCGGTGCTCCAGACCTGCTGGCTGCTCTCCGGGTCGCGCGCGAAGGCGGCCACGCCGGGCTCGGTGAAGATGGGCGCGTAGGGGCCGTGCAGCGGGCGGGGCGTGGCGTCCGTGAGCGCGTGCGTGTCCGCGAAGAAGTAGCGGATGCGCTCGGCGGAGAGGATGCGCTCCAGGCCCGGGTAGTAGCCGCACTCGGCCAGCCAGATGCCGGCGGGGTCGCGGCCGAAGTTCTGGCGGTAGTGGTTCGCCGCCACCGTCACCTGCGCGCGCACGGCTTCCGGCGTCTGCTGCATGAGCGGCAGGAAGCCGTGGGTCGCGTTGCAGGTGAGGATGTCCAGGTGGCCGGAGTCCTGGAGCCTGCGGAACGCGGCCACCAGGTCGCGCCGGTAGTGGTTGTGGTACGCGAGCCGCAGCGATTCGAAGTGGTCGCGGTGGAAGACGGCCAGCGGGTGGAAGGTGGAGTCGTCCCGGGTGCGGTGCACCTCGCGGGCGCCCAGCTCGCAGAGCGAGTCCAGCCGGCGGGCGTAGCGCTCCCGCAGCAGGTCGTCATTGAGCATCGACACGAGCGTGGGCGAGAGCGTCATCGTCACCCGGAAGGGGACGCGGTCCTCGACCAGCCTGTCGAACACGCGCAGCAGCGGCAGGTACGTCTCGGAGATGGCTTCGTAGAGCCAGTCCTCCTCGAGGAAGTCTTCGTACTCGGGGTGGCGAACGAACGGCAGGTGCGCGTGAAGGACCAGCGCGAGGGAGCCCAGGCTCATAGGTCGGTCGGAGAGGCCGTGCGGGTTCACTTCCGTCCACGGCGCGAGGGCCGGGACTTGGAGGATTTGGAGCCCGAGGGCTTGGGCTCCGGTGGTTTCTGGGCCGCCTTCGGAGGCGGAGACTTCGCGGCGTCCGCCTTGGGAGCCACGGCGCTCGAAGCCGCTGGGGTCTCCACCTTCGGGGCCGGAGCCTCGACTTGCGCGGGCGGAGTGCGCGGAGCCTCGGCCTTCGCGGGCGGGGGGCTCGCGGAAACGGAGGCCACTGCGGCCCGTCGCGCGGCCTCGCGGGCCTTGTCGAGGGCACGCTGTTCGGACGCGGAGGGACCGCGAGCCACGCTCAAGGCCCACGGGTCCTTGGGAGGCTCCGGCTCCGTGGGCCGCCACGAATCCGTGGTGGCCGCGCCGTGCGTCGATGGGCCGGACGGGAACGAACCCTCGGCGCCCACTGGAGACGATGTCGACGAGAGGTCCCGTGCTTCGAGCAGGTCACCCCGTGAGGTCGGGGACTCCGGAGACCAGGCATCCGAGCGCCCGGCCGCACCAGGCTGATCCGATGCGCCCGTCGCGCGATCCGCGGACAGGTAGCGCTGATCCGATGCGCCCACCGCCCGAGGCACGGTCAGGTATTGCTGATCCGACGCGCCCGTGGCGCGATCCACGGACAGGTAGCGCTGATCCGAAGCGCCCGCCGCACGCGACACGGTGAGGTACTGCTGGTCCGAAGCCCCTGCGGCACGAGGCACGCTCAAGTACTGCTGGTCCGACGCACCCGCGGCGCGAGGCACGGTCAGATACCGCTGATCCGAAGCGCCCGCGGCACGAGGCACGGTGAGGTACTGCTGGTCCGAAGTCCCCGGCGCACGCTGCACGCCCTGGGTCCCCTGCCCTCCCGCCACGTACCGCTGGTCCGAAGCGCCGGGTGCACGCGGCACGTCCAGATAGCGGTACTCCGAAACGCCGCCCGGCAGCAGCGCCTGACCGTGGCGCTGATCCGAAGCGCCCGTCGCGCGCGGCACCTCCAGATACGGAGTGCCCACCACGTCTCCACCGTACCGCTGCTCCGAAGCACCCGGAGCGCGCGGCACCTCCAGGTACGAAGGACCCGCGACGTCTCCACCGTAGCGCTGGTCCGAAGCACCCGGAGCCCGCTCCACGTCCAGGTAGCGCTGATCCGACGCCCCGGGAGGGCGAGACGGGGCCAGCACCGCGCCCTCACCGAGCGTCGCCTCCCCCACGCGCGCATACTGCTGGTCGGACGCCCCCGGCGCACGCGGCGCGCTCTCTAGATAGGCCTCTTCCGCGTAGCGCTGGTCCGAAGCCCCCGGCGCACGCGGCGCGCTCTCTAGATAGGCCTCTTCCGCGTAGCGCTGGTCCGAAGCCCCAGGGACGCGCGGCGCATCGACATAAGCCTCGGTGCGCTCACGGTGGACCTCCGGCACGTCCGCCAACCCGGCGCTCCCCGGCAGCTGCACCCGGCGCCAGGTGACGTACTCGCGCTCCTCCACCCGAGGGACGCGCACGGACGCCGCGGTGGGGACAGCTTCGCGCGACCGGTCCACCACCGGCGGAGGCGGCATGCGCAGGAACCGGATGGACGTGTCCGCCGACGGTCCCGCGGGCGGCAGCGTGGCCCGATTGGACGAATGTCCAATGCGGCGCGACCGGCCATCCGAACCGACGAAGTGCGCCTCCACCCGGTACGTTCGCCCGGGCGTCATGCCCTGCAGATAGAAGCTGCGCGACTCCAGCGCGAAATCCACCTCGCGCGACACGCCCTCGCCGTCGAACACCTTCATCACCGCGCGCGGCGCCGGCAGGTCGTCCAGTGCCCGGCCCCGGCTCGCGTCACTGAAGTCCCAGAAGACGAAGAGCGTGTGCGGATCCCTCGCGAGCAGCACCATCGCGTCGTCCTGGTAGTCCAGGGGCAGCATGGCCAGGTGCTCGTTGCGCTCGGGCGACGCGTCCGCCGGAGGAAGGCGCGGCGCCTGCTCCTCCAGAAGGTGGTGGCGGCGCGCTTCCTTCTCCCCCGCCATCTTCGTCACGAAGAACCCCTCCACCAGGGGCTCGGCGGCGTGCGGCGGCTCGCTCGCGGGCGCGGGCGGCGCGGCGGCGGGCTGTTCTGCCTTGGGAGAACTCGACGGGCGCGGCGTGGGCGCTTCCGGCGACAGGGACACCGTGGCCTCGTCTTCCGGGTCGCGGCGCGCCTTCTCGCGGGCGGGGAACGTCACCACGCGCGCGGGCCGCGTCTTGGGGCCGCCGCTGGGCTCCGTGATGGGCTCCTCGGAAAGTTCTCGTGCCTGCGGCGCGGCGGCACTTTCGGGCGAAGGCAGGGGCACGGACTCGGGGGTCGGCCCCTTGGCGGAGCGGGAATCCGCAGGGCCGGAATCCAGCGTCCGCTCCTCGCCGCCCACGTCACCGGAGCCGCGCCGGGACGTCGCCAGGCCGGCCATGCGCGCGAGCCGCCCCAGGGCGGGAATGCGCTCGGCCAGCGAGGTGACCAGCTCCCGCCCGCGGGACGCGCCAGCTCCCTCCCGGAGGTATTTCCGGGCCAGCTGCCGCAGGTAGCTCACGGTGACGCCCTTCCGCTCATCCATGGACACCTCGCCTCGTTATGACGCGGCATACAGGGGGTCAACGCATCCGTCACGGGATGTGTTGTTCCGCCGACCCCCTTCAACTTCCGTCACGACCGATGACACCTCACCCCGGTCCAAGTATCCTGCGACCGCTTGAGCGACCTGCCCAGACTTCTCCTGTGCAGCTTTGACGTCATCCCCGGCCCGTCTGGCTCCTCACGCCGACTGACCGAGTATCTGAAGGCGTTGCCTGATCGCTTCTCCGTGGTGGTGCTGTCGGCGAAGACGCCCGACCACTCCCATATCGAGAAGTACCAGGGCGCCCGGCTGCTCCGCGTCCCGGTAGGCTCCGGGGACCTGGCGTCGCGCATCCAGTCCTTTGAACGGGCCGTTCGCCGCCAGCTAGAAAGCGAGGACTACGCCCTCGCCCACTTCACGGACCCCTTCGGCGGGTACGCGTTGTGCGAGCTGAAGGCGGACTACGGCTACCGCCTCATCTATGAGGCGCAGACGTTCCCCTCACAGGAGCTGCGCTACACCCATCCGCAGACGGACGGCGACCGCCGCTTCCTGTCGAAGATCCGCCGCCAGGAGCTGTTCTGCCTGATGAACGCGGACCTCGTCGTCACCGGCTCGCAGACGACGCGCGCGTTCATCCAGGGGCTGGGCGCGGCGGAGGACCAGCTCCGGACGATTCGCGCGCCGGTGGACCTGAAGCCGTACGACCCGGAGGTGCTCGGCGCCCCGGACGGTTCGCCCCTCAGGATGATGTACCTGGGCAGCCACGTGGGCTGGCAGGGCCTGCCCACCCTCCTGCGCGCCACCGCGCTCGCGGCCCAGCAGGTGGACGTGCGCCTGACGCTGGTGGGCGCGCACCATCCGGACTGGAAGCCGCACCTGGAGGACCTGGTCAACGACCTGGGTATCAAGGAGAAGGTCGACTTCCAGCCGCCCGTCGTGCACGACGACCTGGTCAAGGTGCTGGCGCTGGCGGACGTGGGCGTGCTGCCGCTGGACGACTCGGAGCGCAACCGGCTCCAGGGCGGACCGCTGGCCAAGGTCTCTGAGTACCTGGCCGCCGGCCGTCCGGTCATCGCCGCGGACCTGCCCGTCACCCGCGAGCTGATTCCAAAGGACGCGGCCGTCTTCTTCCCTCCGGGCGACGCCCGCGCCCTCTCCGAGCGCATCCTGGACCTTGCGCGCGACGTGCCCCGCCGCGTGGCGCTGGGCAAGGCCGGGCGCGCGTTCGCGGAGAAGGTTCTGGACGCGGGCCTCATCCGGGGCCAGCTGCTGGACCTCTACGACTCGCTGCTGGAGAAACGCGGCCACGTCCCGGTCGAAGCCGCCAGCGAACCGCCCGACGTCACGATGACGGGCACGCCCACGAACCGCCTCGCGAGCCTGGGCATGCCGGAAGCGTCCCAGCCCGCGGTCGCGGCCAGGCAGCCCGCGAAGCCCGCGGCCCAGGCCGCTTCCGACGAAGCCGCCCCGCCCCCCGCGAAAGACGGCGCGGAGGACGCGCCCGTGGTGATGGGCATGGCCCTGGACGACGGGATGGACACCCGGCTCGTCAAGACCGAGCCGGATATGCGGCCGGACGAAGTGCCCATGGTCATGGGCCTGCCGCTGCGCGAGTCCGCAAAGGCCGCTCCGGCCCCCGCGAGCAAGGAAGCCACGCCGCCTCCGGAGCCCGCGGCCGCGCCCAAGACGACCGACGACACCGCGAAGAAAGAGGAGCCGGAACCGCTGGGAGGCCGTGGCTCGGAGCCGGCTCCGCCCACGGAGATGGTGACGAGTCCCCTGGTGAAGGCCCTCGGCTTGAAGGATGTCAGCGGGGACGACGCCGGGGATTCGGATGCGGAGGCCCGCGCCTCCGAGGATGGCTCCTCCGGAGCGACGGCGGTCGTGCGCCGGCCGGTGGAAGTGGAAGAAGACGACACGAGCACGCCGGCCCCCACGCCCGTCGTGCGCAGGCCAGCCTCCGAGGAAGAAGAACGCGCCCCCACGCCCATCGTGCGCAGGCCAGCCTCCGAGGAAGAGGCCCCCGCGCCCACGCCCATCGTGCGCAGGCCGGCCTCCGAGGAAGAAGAACGCGCCCCCACGCCCATCGTGCGCAGGCCGGCCTCCGAGGAAGAGGCCCCCGCGCCCACTCCTGTCGTGCGTCGGCCCCTGCCGGAAGACGAGCCGCCGGCGGCCACGCCCATCGTGCGCCGCCCCACCTCCCTCACGGAGGACGAGGAGCGCGCGCCCACGCCCGTCGTGCGCCGGGCCGGAGTGATGCGTGAGGAGGAAGAGGTCCCCGCGCCCACGCCCATCGTGCCCATGCGCTCCTTGCTGACCGGAGCGCGGAGCACGAACGCCGGCCGTGCGCAGCGGCCGCAGGACTCCGCTCCCTCTGAACCCCCGCGTCTCTTCCCAAGTCCCTCACCCATGGCCGACGCGGACAAACCGCCCATCCGTGGCGGCCTCGCCGCGGATCCAGGCCGGCCCGCCTCCCGCC
>NZ_RAWF01000355.1:0-8357 GCF_003612075.1 Corallococcus sp. CA041A | reverse complement strand
CCCCTGCACCGCCTGCCTCCAAGCCGAGCGCCCCGGCCGCGGCGTCGTGCTCGGCGAGCCGGCTGAGCCCCATCCCCAAGCCCACCGCGAAGCCCCTGCCTCCGGCCGTGGCGTCCATGCGCGAGCGCATCATCAAGGCCGCCGTCGCGTGCGACTACGCGGGCCTCCAGAAGCTGGGGGACGAGAAGGGCCCGAGCGTGCGCTTCTCCTACGACCCCGACCAGGACATGGCCACCACCTGGCGCATCCAGGAGGAGTGGAAGGACAGCCCGCAGCCGGTGCTGGCGCGGCTGGTCCACGTCCTCAACCTCCCCTTCTACCAGGAGGGCAATCTGTACTGGTGGCCCACCGCCTTCCGTGAAGGCGCCACCGACGCGGACTTCGCCCTGCTCAAGGGCATCTATCCGGACGAGATGATCACCGACATGCGCAAGGAGAAGAGCTACATCGGCATGCGCGTGGGCATCTCCTCGGACGGCGACTGGCAGGCCGCCATCCAGGGCGACTGATCCGCCCCCAGGTCAGTCGCCGGTGACGAAGCGCGCGACGGCCTCCTGGACCTCCTCGTCACCCATCATCCCCACGTGGTCCGCCTGCGTCTCCAGCCGGTCCACGTGGAGCGGCCCGGGCGGCATGGCCCGCGCCGTCAGGACCGAACCATCTCCGTCCGCGAGCACCGGATCCTCGAACGTGGGCTTCCCGTCGATGAGCCGGAACGACTTGATCAACGGATGCCCCACGCCCACCACCGCCAGCGTGCGGAAGGGCGGCGGCGGTTCATCGTGCTCGGAGAGTGAGCGCGCCAGCTGCGAGCGCGCCTCCAGCATGCGCTCCAGCCACTGGCGATACGCGGGCAGCTCCCGCACCGCCGCGTCCTGGAACACGCCCCACCCGCCGTCGACCCACGCGCCCGGACGGTAGGCATCGAACGTCACCGGCTGGCCGCTCGCGTCCACGAAGAAGTCGCTCTCCATGGGCAGGAGCTGGAACGCGGACGCGAAGGTGAAGAGCGCCTCCGGTGACAGCAGCGACCGGTTGCGTCCCACCGGCGTGCCCAGGGTGAAGTCGTCGAACATGCCCGGCGCGCCCCGGAACGGCGTGCCCAGGAACACCACGCGCTTCACGTGCCGCGCGCCCGCCCACGTGGGCTCGCCCGTGTCGTCACCGGTGCCGTAGCGCAGGCAGTGCAACGTGATCAGCCCGCCCATGCTGTGCGCCACCAGGTTCACCTTCACCCGGCCACCCCGCGCCTCCGCGAGCGAATCCAGCAGCGCGCACAGCCGGTTCGCCGTCACGCGGTTGTCCTGCCGCCAGTCGTAGTCGAAGACGACGAAGCCCGGCAGCCGCTCGCGCCCGAACTCCAGGAAGCGCTTGTAGACGTCGTAGCGAGCCACCCATGGCAGCACCGTGAAGCGCGTCACCGGCCCGTCCGCCTCGAGCGGCCCGAAGCCCGGCGTCGCCCGCTGGCCAGGAAACGGCAGCGCCAGCGACCGCTCACCGCGCGTCAGCACGTCGCCCACGGACACCCAGGCCCGCTCATGCTCGCCGTCCGCCGTCGCGAGGAACGACCCGCGGTACCCAGGAACGAAGACCGTCACCTCCTCGCCCGCGGGCGGAGGCACCGCGACGCGGGAGGCCGTGCAGGCGCTCAGGAACAGCGAGACCGCGACCGGGAGGAGGCGCATGCGCCGCAACCTCAGCCTCGCGCTCCCTCCACGCAAGGCCCAGCCATCACGACCCCGGGCGGGTCATGACTGCCCTCGTGGAAAAATATGGATTCAAGGCAACCCGGCTTGCATGCCCCGACCCGTCCCGTGCAAAAGGCACGTCGCACACCCGGTCCGGGTCAAGGGAGTTCGAACCATGGATGAAATCGTCGTTCAATTGAAGTCACTTGCCCTGACCGAAGCGCTCCCGCTGCTGCTCAAGGTCATTGGGGCGCTGTTCGTCTGGTTCATCGGGCGGACGGTCATCGCCGGCTTCCGCAAGGTGCTGGACATGGGCCTGCAGCGGCGGCAGCTGGACGCCACGCTGATCCGCTACGTCGGTTCGCTGTTCACCGGCACGCTCACGATAATGCTGATCGTCGGCATCCTGGGGCTGATGGGCGTGGAGACCACGTCCTTCGCCGCGTTGATCGCCGCCGCGGGTATCGCCATTGGCGCGGCCTGGTCCGGGCTGCTGGCCAACTTCGCCGCGGGCATCTTCCTGCTGGTGCTGCGCCCCTTCCGCGTGGGCGAAGAGATTGAAGCGGGCGGCGTCGTGGGCATCGTCCAGGAGATCGGCCTGTTCGTCACCACGCTCGACACGTCGGACAACGTGCGGATCGCCGTGGGCAACAACCAGATGTTCAGCGACAACATCATCAACTACAGCCACCACCCGTACCGCAAGATGACGGTGAAGGTGCCGCTGATGCACGGCGTGGACGTGCGGGTGCTTCAGCAGGCCCTGGTGGATCGCATGGCCACGGTGAAGGGCGTCCAGGAGAAGCCCGTGCCGCAGGTAGAGGTCGCGGAGTTCACGTTCCAGGGCCCCATCCTGGCGGTGTGCATCTTCTGCAAGCCCACCGAGTACAACGACACGCAGGCCAACGTGGGCGATGCCATCGCGGAGATCCTCCTGGCCGCGAACTACATCGTGCCCACGGCGGCCCTGCTGACCGCGCCGCCGCAGCAGCTGGCGAAGGCGGGCTGAAAACGCAGTCGGTGACGGGTGGCGAGCAGGCCGGCGTCCGGCCTGCTCCCCCTCCTGGCGGGAGGACGACCCCGCGAGCAGGTTCCCCTCTGAGCGACACCGTGAGTCCTTCCGGTGATGAGTTCGGGGATCCCGCCTCTTCCAATAAATACGCGAATTCATTCGCACTTCCGGCTGGGCGCCCCCATGACAGCTCGGTTGCCCACGGAATAGTGTGGCCAGTGCGGATTTGACCCACCCTCCGCTTCTCGCGAGAGAACGGCGCAGGGCGTCATCCCGGAATCAGCGGCAGGCCTTACTTCTCGCGAACGCCACCGCCCCGGGTGGCGCCCGCGATGGCGTCCCCGAGCGCGGAGTACATGAGATGAGCCAGGATCTGTCGAAGCGGATCGCGAACCTCTCACCGGAGAAGCGCGCAGAGCTGCTCAGGAAGATGGCCGCGCAGAAGGCCGTCGCCGGCAACTCCGTCCAAGGCCTCATCCCAGCACAGGACCGCACGCGCCCGCTGCCCCTGTCCTTCGCCCAGCAGCGCCTGTGGTTCATTGATCAGCTGCAGCCCGGCACGTCCCTCTACAACGTGCCCATGGCGGTGCGCCTGGAGGGCGCGCTCGACGTGGCCGCGCTGGAGCGCGCGCTGCGCGAAGTGGTGCGCCGACACGAAGTGCTTCGCACGACCTTCCGCGAGGACGAGTCCGGCCCCGTGCAGGTGGTGTCTCCGGAGCCGGCGCTCGCGCTGGAGCAGCACGACTTCACCGGCTCGCCACCGGAAGCAGCGTGGCGCCTGGCACGTGAAGCCGCGGCCCGGCCCTTCGACCTCGCGAAGGGCCCGCTGCTGCGCGCGCTGCTGCTGACGTCCGCGCCCAGGGAGCACCTGCTCGTGGTGGTGGTGCACCACATCGTCTCCGACGGTTGGTCCATGACGCTGCTGGTGCGCGAGGTGGCGCTCCACTACGGAGCCTTCGCGCGAGGACAGGCCGTGCCCCTGCCTCCGCTGGGTGTGCAGTACGCGGACTTCGGCGTCTGGCAGCGCGAGTGGATGCAGGGTCCCCGGCTGGAGAAGCAACTCGATTACTGGAAGCGGCAGCTGGCGGGAGTGCCCTCCGCGCTGGAGCTCCCCACGGACCTGCCCCGCCCCGCGGCCCGCAGTGGCCGGGGAGCACGGCATGAGCTCCTGCTGTCGCGCGAGCTGACGGAGGCGCTCAAGGCGCTGGCGCAGCAGGAGGGCGCATCGCTCTTCATGGTGCTGCTGACGGGCTGGCAGGTGCTGCTGTCGCGCTATGCGGGGCAGGAGGACGTGACGGTGGGCTCGCCGGTGGCGGGCCGCACGCGCGGCGAGGTGGAGGGCCTCATCGGGCTGTTCGTCAACACGGTGGTGATGCGCACGCAGGTGGAGCCCTCCGCGTCCTTCCGCGCGCTGCTGCACCAGGTGCGGGAGACGGTCCTCGCGGCCCATGAGCACCAGGAGTTCCCCTTCGAGCGGCTGGTGGAGGAGCTGCGTCCGGAGCGCACCCAGGGGCGCACACCGTTCTTCCAGGTGATGCTCACGCTCCAGGCCTCCTTCCGCGGCGCGGCGTCCGTGGAGGGCGTGAAGCTGGAGGCGATGGAGCTGGACACGCTCACGTCGAAGTTCGACCTGATGCTCCAGGTGCTGGAGACGGAAGCGGGCCTCAAGGGCTTCCTCGAATACGACACCGACCTCTTCACCGCGCCCACCCTGGCGCGCATGGCGGAGCACCTGCGCGTGCTGCTGGAGGGCGCCGTCCGCCGTCCGCACGAGGCCGTCTCCCGCCTGCCGCTGCTCACCGACGCCGAGCGCCACGAGGTGCTCCTCGCCTGGCAGCCGCCCCGCCCCGCCCCGCTGCCGTGGAGCACGCAGCACGGCGCCTTCGAAGCCCAGGTGGACCTCACGCCGGACGCGGTCGCCGCCACGTTCGGGGACCAGTCGCTCACGTACGCGCAGCTGGAGGCACGGGCCTCGCGGCTGGCGCGCCACCTGCGCCGGCTGGGCGTGGGCACGGAAGTGCGGGTGGGCCTGTGCGTGGAGCGCTCGCTCGACATGCTGGTGGCGGTGCTCGCCGTGCTGAAGGCCGGGGGCACCTACGTGCCGCTGGATCCGGCGTTCCCCCCGGACCGCCTGGCGTACATGGTGGAGACGAGCGGGATGCCGGTGCTGGTGTCGCAGCGCGCGCTGGCGTCCATCCTGCCGCCGCATTCGGCGCGCGTGGTGTCGTTGGACGGGGACGCGAAGGCCATCGCGGCGGAGGACGGCGCGCCGCTGCGCGACGCGGTGCCACCGGAGGCCGTGGCGTACGTGCTCTTCACCTCCGGAAGCACCGGGCGTCCCAAGGGCGTGCAGGTGCCTCACGGCACGGTGGCGCGCTTCCTGGCGGCGTTGCGGGAGGCGACGGGCATGTCCTCGAAGGACGTACTGGTGGCCGTCACCACGCTGTCGTTCGACATCGCGGTGCTGGAGCTGTTCCTGCCGTTGTCGGTGGGCGGGCAGGTCGTCATCGCGTCGCGGGACATCGCCGTGGACGGTTCTCGGCTGGCGGGGCTGCTGCGGCAGTGCGGGGCGACGGTGCTCCAGGCCACGCCCAGCACCTGGCGGCTGCTCCTGGAGACGGACTGGCGGGGCCCGGAGCTGACGGCCCTCACCGGCGGCGAGGCCCTGCCGCGCGAGCTGGCCGAGTCGCTGCTCCAGCGCTGCCGCGTGCTGTGGAACGTGTACGGCCCCACGGAGACGACGGTGTGGTCCACCGCGCACGCGGTGGCGTCGGGCACGGGCAGCGTGCCGATTGGCCGGCCCATCTCCGGCACGCAGGTGTACGTGCTGGACAGCGGGTTGAACCCGGTGCCGCGCGGCGTGCCGGGTGAGTTGTTCATCGGCGGCGAGGGCGTCACCCGGGGCTACCTCCACCGGCCGGACCAGACGGCGGAGCGCTTCATCCCGGACGCGTACGGCGGCGTACCGGGCCTGCGCGTGTACCGCACGGGCGACCGCGTGCGGTGGGCCGCCCACGGCGTGCTGGAATACCTCAACCGCGTCGACAACCAGGTGAAGCTGCGCGGCTACCGCATCGAGCTGGGAGAGATTGAAGCGGTGCTGAGCCAGGCCCCGGGCGTGCGCGACGCCGCCGTGGTGGTGCGCGGCAACGGCGCCGACGCGCGCCTCGTGGGCTACGTGGTGGCGCGGCCCGGACAGGCGCTGGAGTCCCAGGCGCTGCGCGCGCTCATGAAGGAGCGGCTGCCCGAGTACATGGTGCCGTCCGCGCTGGTCGTGCTGGACGCGATGCCCCTGACGCCCAACGGCAAGGTGGACCGCAAGGCGCTGCCCGCGCCGGACGTGTCCACGGAAGCAGCACGCGAGTTCGTCGCGCCGCGCACGCCGATGGAGGCCCAGGTCGCGGAGCTCTACGCGTCGCTCCTCCAGGTGCCGCGGGTGGGCGCCACCGACAGCTTCTTCGAGCTGGGAGGGCACTCGCTGCTGGCCACGCGGCTGACGTCGCGGTTGCGCACGGCGTACCAGGTGGACCTGCCCCTGCAGGCGCTGTTCGAGTCCCCCACCGTGGCGGAGCTGGCGGTGCGCATCGCGGCCTCGGCGAAGGATGCGCGCTTCGCCGGTCCGCCTCCGGTGGTGCCGGTGCCGCGCACTCGGAACCTGCCCACGTCCTTCGCGCAGCAGCGCATCTGGGTGATGGAGCAGTTCGATCCAGGCTCGGCCGCGTACAACATGCCGTTCTCGCTGCGGCTGACCGGGGCGCTGAACCTGGAGGCCCTGCGCCTGGCGCTGGAGCTGGTGGTGCACCGGCACGAAGCGCTGCGCACCACCTTCCAGCCGACCGAGGACGTGCCCGTCCAGGTCATCGCGCCGCCCGAGCCGCTGGTGCTGCCGGTGGTGGACCTGCGAGCCCTGTCTCCGGAGCAGCGCGAGGCGGAGGTGCTGCGCCGCACGGAGGCCGAGGTGCGCCACCCCTTCAATCTGGAGTCGGGGCCGCTGCTGCGCGCGTCGGTGCTGGTGCTGGATGTGCATGAGCACCTGGTGCTGCTGACCATCCACCACGCCGTGTTCGACGGCTGGTCCATGAGCGTCCTGATGCGGGAGCTGTCGGAGGCCTATCGTGCCTTCGTCGCGGGGGCGAAGCCGGTGCTTCCGGTGCTGCCCTTCCAGTACGCGGACTTCGCGGTGTGGCAGCGCCAGTGGCTGTCGGGGGCGGAGCTGGAAAGGCAGATCGCCTGGTGGCGCCGCGAGATTGACGGGATGCCGTCCGTGCTGGAGCTGCCCACGGACCGCCCCCGCGGTCCACGAGGGGCGCATCCTGGCGCCCTGTTGCCGGTCGCCTTCCCCCTGGAGTTGTCGCGCGCCGTGGAGGCGCTCTGCACGCGCGAGGGCCTCACGCCCTTCATGTTCCTGCTCGCCGCGCTCCAGGTGCTGATTGGCCGCTACTCCGGCCAGGACGACGTGAGCGTGGGGTCCTCCGTGGCGGGCCGCAACGACGCGGAGCTGGAGGGGCTGCTCGGGTACTTCATCAACACGCTCGTGCTCCGCACCCGGATGGGCGGCGAGCCCACGGTGCGGGAGCTGCTGAGCCGGGTGCGCACCACCACGTTGGGGGTGCTCGCGAACCAGAACCTGCCCTTCGAACAGCTCCAGCCGATGCGCGACCTGCGCGGGTCGCCGTTGTTCAACGTGCTGTTCCTCATGCAGAACATCCCGGAGGTGGACCTCTCGCTCGCGGGCGTGAAGGTGCAGGTCGAGGAGCGCATGGGCGCCTCCGCGAAGTTCGACCTCACGCTCTCCCTGTCGAGGACCGAGAAGGGCTTCACGGGAGAGTTGGAATACGACACCGACCTCTTCGACAGGTCGACCGTCGTGCGGATGATGCGGCACCTGCGGCTGCTCATGGAGGGCTTCGTCGCGCATCCGGACCGCCGCCTGTCGTCGGTGCAGTTGCTCGCGGGGGAGGAGCGCCAGCAGGTGCTGGTGGAGTGGAATGCGACGCGGGCACCCTTCCCCGAAGCGTGCATGCACTCGCTCTTCGAGGCGCAGGTGCGCCTCGCTCCGAACGCGGTGGCCGCTGTCTTCGAGGGGACGCAGCTGACGTACGCGCAGCTGGATGCGCGTGCCAATCAGCTCGCCCAGGCCCTTCGCCGTCGTGGCGTGGGCCCCGAGGTCCGCGTCGCGCTCAGTGTCGAGCGCTCCCTCGATGTCGTCATCGGTCTGCTTGGCATCCTGAAGGCCGGTGGTGCCTGGGTGCCCGTGGATCCGCTCCTGCCTCGTGAGCGTCTGGCCTTCATGCTGGAGGACAGCGCGGCCCAGGTGCTCGTCACCCAGCACGCGCTGGTGGACCGCTTCCCCGAAGCACTGCATGCACGCGCGCTCTGCCTGGATACGGAGCGCGAGTCGCTGGCCGAGGAGCCGACGGATGCGCCCGTGACGGGAGTGACGCCCGCGAACATGGCGTACCTGCTCTACACCTCGGGCAGCACGGGGACGCCCAAGGGCACTGCGGTGGAGCACCGCAGCGTCGCCAACCTCGTCACCCACGAGGCGGTGGCCTACGGCATCGGTCCCGGCAGCCGCGTGTTGCAGTTCGCCAGCCTCAGCTTCGACCTCTCCGTGGAGGAGATTTTCACCACGCTCTGCAACGGCGCCACGCTGG
>NZ_RAWF01000354.1:0-8359 GCF_003612075.1 Corallococcus sp. CA041A | reverse complement strand
GTGTTCTACAACCGGAAGCGGCGCCACTCCGCCCTGGGCTACGTCAGCCCAGTGGAATACGAGCGGAGGGCCGCAACCAAGAGGCTGGCAGCGTAGTCAACCTGTCCACCGAACCGGAGCAGGCCCAGATTGCCCATCTCCAGCGAGCGGCGGCGCTGCCCTGGACGGACGGCGGGCAGTGCGTTGTCCGTGAGGCTTCCAGCCTTGGTCCGTCCTGGTGGAGCGGTGTTATCAGGCCCTCGACCATGACCGGATCGAGTTCCACGACACTGAGGGAAGATGCGCGGTCGCCTCCGCTGGCGCTGGTGCCATGGGAGTCGGGCTCTGCGTTCTGGTGGCTCCTGAGATCGTTGTGGGCGCCGTGATCGTGCTTGGCGTGGTGGTGGTCGCCGTCGCCATCAAAGAAGCGCTGGATTCATACGAACTCCGCCACGCCTACCCCGAAGAAGCAGGGACCTCACGAGGAACGAAGGTGTCCTCCAGGGAAGCTGAAGCGCAACGCAAGCCCAAGCTGAAGCCCGAGCCAGCGGGGCAGGACTGGCAGCCCCCGGTGCCACCTGTGCCTGTGGATAGGACGGGCCGCGCCAGTTGCGAGCCTGTTCCAGTGCCCCACGCGGGCGAGGACGCCCCGCATGATGAATGCGCCGACAAGTTCCCACCCAACCGTTATCCCGGAATGGATGTGCTTGTGGGCGGCGTGCGCTTCGATGCGTTGCAAGTTGGCGTGCGCGTGCTGTGGGAGATCAAGACTCATCGATTCGACTCGTACAATGACTTCATCCGGAGGCAGGAGATTGCGAAGGAGTTGGAGCAAATAGAAAGGGAGCAAGACGCAGCGGCGGCATGCGGATATGGCTGCGTGATCGGGGTGAGCACCCAAGCGCACAAAGACGCGCTGTTGCGAGCGAATCGATTCCTCAATGTCGTCGTCACAGGATGCAAGCGATGACCACTCAGAAACGCCTCGATCTGACCGTCTACGCGCCAGTGCTCGTGGCCAATGATGGCCGCACACTCGCGGTCGTCCGTGGAATGGAACGGGCGCTGCCCGGCTTGCGCCTGAATTGGGAAGTGGGCAAAGGAGGGCGCACTATCGAGTTACCTCAACGCGACGCTTGGCTCATTGAGGCGACACCACGCGGAAAGCTCCCACTCCTGTGCAATGGCGACGAGAGCTACCCCGTGACGGTTTCAGGAAGGGGGAGGTCGGGACGCCTCGGACCGGGCGGTCAGCCGCTGCTCGACGTCCAAGCGGAGTTACCGCTAGATGCGGCCGTTATCGCGGCAGCGGGGGAGATGCTGGAGCGAGTAGCGGAGGGCGCCTGCGCGTTCTGGGGGCATGCGACGCCGGATGACGCTGCGCTGGACATCGCGTATCAGACAGCCCCCACACTGGAAGGGCCGCCGTCCCCACGTCGGGGGCTGCCGGCCCTCAAGCTCCTCGATCAGATCCGCGCACCAGAGATCCCCTATTACCTTGGGTGGCTGAACTACTGGTCAGCCGCTGCCTCGCGGACCCTTGGATTCCCCGACCCGACCCGCGACGCTGAATTGCTCTCGCGAGCGCGTCGAACGGCATCCGGCGGCTGGGTCGTACAGCTCACCGACGCGCCGCTCGACCTGGAAAACCCCGCCCATTTGGATGCACTCAAGCGCGCCTACCAACGCTTTCCGGAGGTCGGTGGACGGGCGGCGCCTTGACGCAATCAAGGGGCTTTGGACGCAGCTCGGACTGAGGGAAAGAGCGGCACTGCGCGAGCATCCGCGATGCTAGCGTGCCCATGTGGGAGGTCACGCATCCCTGTCCCAACCTTTCAGATTGCCCCTTGCGCTGGTGCTCGCATGGGGAGCCGAGGCGCACGCCGAGCCGTCACCCGGGGGCCGCGCAGGCGGAAGACGCGGTTCGAGGAGTGGCTCGGCCGTTCCGGGGCATGACCGCGCTTCTTCACGGCGCGCCATGCCGGAAGCGCTTCCAGGCAAGCGGCATGACGAGGCCGGCGATGACGGCCTTGAGCACTCCCCCGGGGATGAAGGGAACGAAGCCCTTCTGGAAGGCCGTGGCGAAGTCGAGCCCGGCCTTCACGTGGAGCCACGACACGCCGATGATCAGGACCAGGAGCTGGCCCGCGAGGAAGAGCGGAACCGCCGTCCACCACCGCCGGTCGTATCCATGGCGCGCCGCGAGGCCCACGAGGAACGCGGCGGGGAGGAAGCCCACCAGGAAGCCGCCCGTCGGACCGGCGAGCGCTCCCCATCCGCTGGCGCCCTTCGCGAAGAAGGGCAGTCCCACCGCGCCCAGCAGGAGATAGCCGACCTGCGCGGTCAGGCCACGCCCGGGGCCGAGCGCCGCCGCCGTGAGGACGACCGCGAGCGTCTGTCCCGTGATGGGCACCGGTGAGCCCGGCACGGAGATGGAGACCTGGGCGAACAGCGCGGTGCACAGCGCCGCGCCCAGGACGAGCGCGGCTTCCTGTGCGCGCGTGCGCACGAAGCGGTCAGCCAGGACGTGAAGGGGGAGGGGAGACACGGGGCGATGCTCGGCGAGGACGTACGCCGGTGCAAGACCTGGGGACTCAGGGATGTGGCGTCATCCGGGCGACCAGCGCGCGCATCGCGGAAGCCACGGCGTCCGGGCGTTCCATCCAGGGGAAGTGCGCGGCGCCCTCCACCCGCTGGTGGAGGATGTGCGGCCCCTGGAACGCGGGCTGCGACCAGGGCGTCTGCTGGACGATGCGGTCCTCGGCGCCGCTGATGATGAGCGTGGGCAGGGAGCGCGGCCACCAGGTGTGGACGTACGTCTCATCGAAGTTCCGGTCGGACCAGTCCACCGCCGCGCGGTTGTAGGGCATCCGCCGCAACAGCTCGCGCCCCGCCGCGACGCTCTCCGGCGTGAAGTTCCACTCCGCCGACGCCACCGCGATGTCGCGGAGCCGTTCATCCGTGCGCTCGGCTTCATAACGCCGGGTCGCGGCGTCGACCTCGGGCAGGGGATGGCGCTGGGTCATCTCGAAGAACGGCGCACGCCAGTTCGCGTCCGGCGCCGTGCTCACGAGCACCAGGCCCACGAGGAGCGACTCCAGCTCCGGCACGGACAGCAGATACATGCCGCCCGTGGAGTGCCCCAGATAGACGCAGTTCGGAAGTGCCTGGGCGGCCTCGATGAGGACCCTCGGCCACACGTCGTAGGGATTCTGGGACGCACCGGGAGGAGAGACGTTGGACCCGTCTCCCGGCAGGTCCACCATCCAGCACGTCCCGGGAACGTCCAACGCGTCCGCCAGGCTGAATAGGCTCTCGGAGCCAATCCCCGGCCCGCCCGGGAGCATCAGCCAGTTGAAGGCGCCTGGACGAGAACCTCGCCGCCGGAGCCGAACGCCTGATGCCGTGAAGAACGCTTCCGCCTGGGAGTTCAATGACACGGGACTCAGGGTCACAGTCAACCCTCGCGGCGTCAACGCCGGAGTCGTCGCATCCCACGGGCGTCATGAAACGGCTAGCGTCCCAGCCTTCTCGTGGTTGGAGGCTCTCTCCTTGACGAATCCCCTGCTCGGCACGCTCTCCCTGGTCCCGGTGACTTCGCTCTACGCCGCGCTCAACGCCTTCCTCACGGTGGCGCTCTCCATCAACGTCAGCATGGTCCGCACGAAGCTCAAGGTGTTCCGGGGCGACGGAGGCCATGCCGGCCTCGGGTCCGCCATCCGCGCGCATGGCAACAACGTCGAGCAGGTCCCCCTGGCGCTCATCCTGCTGCTGTTGGCGGAGCTGAGCGGTGGGAACTCGACGGCGCTCCATGTCTTCGGCGGTGCGCTGCTCGTGGCGCGGCTGGCGCATGCGGTCGGACTGCTCCGCACGAATCCCATCCAGGCGGTCGGCGCGACGCTGACCCTGGTCGTGCAGTTGGGCCTGGCGGGATGGGTGCTCTGGCTGCGGCCCTGGGGCTGAAGCCTTCGCCTAACCCACGTCTTCCTTCGCCCGTGTCCGGACCTCGGCCGCGAACAGCTCCGCCGCGGGTGTGCGCGGGGCACCCTTACGCCAGAGGAGCGCCGCCAGCTCCGAGCGGGGCGCGGGGGACAGCCGCTTCACCACCAGCCGCTCCGCATCCGCGAGTCGTGGCTCCGGAAGCACCGTGACGGCGAGGCCCGCACGGACGATGGCCAGCACGGTGGCCACCGCGTTCGATTCGAGCGCGATGCGAGGTGCGAACCGCATCGCCGCGAAGTGCGCGTCCACGCGGGCGCGCACCCGCAGGCCGCGTGACAGCAGCGCGAACGGCTCCTCCGCGAGCAGCTTCACCCCCACGGACTCCGCGCCCGCCAGCGCATGCCCCCGCGTGACGACGAGCGCGAGCCGGCTGTCGAAGACGGGCTCCGCGTCCAGGTCCGCCAGGCGCGCGGGCGCATAGCCCAGGCCCACGTCCAGCTTTCCGTCCGCCAGCTGCCGCTCCAGCTTCCGGACCACGGCCTCCTGCGCGCTCAGCGCCAGCCCGGGATGTCTGCGCAGCACCGCCGTCAGCGCCGGCACCACGAGGCCGCGCATGCTCGGGGGATAGCCCACGCGCAGCGCTCCCGTGGCGAGTCCTCGCAACGCGCCCACCGCGGACAGGCCCGCGTTCACGTCCTCCAGCGCACGGGACGCATACGTGCGGAACAACTCCCCGGCCTGCGTGAGCCGCACCCCGGTGCGAGCCCTCTCGAAGAGCGGTGTTCCGACCTCCTCCTCCAACTGGTGGATCTGGTGCGACAGCGTGGGCTGGGAGACGTGCAACCGCCGCGCGGCGCGCCCGAAGTGCAGCGCGTCCGCGACGGCGGAGAAGTAGCGGAGGTGTCGAAGCTCCATGGAACCATCATAGACGGCATCTATCGACTCGATGAAAACAGACGAATGTACGAATCGAGGCCCCCGGGTACATCTTCCTCGTCACCGAAGGAGAGGCATCCCATGAAGGCATCGGATCTGTTCGTGAAGGCGCTCGAAGCGGAGGGCGTGCGCTGTGTCTACGGACTCCCCGGCGAGGAGAACCTGGACCTGCTGGAGTCCATGCGCACCGCCGGCATGCGCCTGGTCGTCACACGGCACGAGCAGGCGGCCGGGTTCATGGCCGCCACGCAGGGACGGCTCACCGGACGCGCGGGCGTATGTCTGGCGACGCTGGGGCCGGGGGCCACCAATCTCGTCACCGCGGCCGCGTACGCGCAGCTCGGCGCCATGCCCATGGTGATGCTCACCGGCCAGAAGCCCATCAAGGTGAGCAAGCAGGGGCACTTCCAGATTGTCGACGTCGTCGGGATGATGCGGCCGCTCACCAAGTCGACCCGCACGCTCGTCTCCGCGGAGCACGTGCCCTCGGCGGTCCGTGAGGCCTTCCGCCGCGCGGAGGAGGAGCGCCCCGGCGCCACCCACCTGGAATTGCCCGAGGACGTGGCGCGCGAGCCCACCGACGCCGTGCCCCTGTCGCCCGGTGTCGCGCGCAGGCCCGTGGCGGACGAGGCGTCCATTGCCCAGGCGGTGGAGACGCTCGCGTCGGCCCGCCGCCCGCTGTTGATGATTGGCGCGGGGGCCAACCGGAAGCTGACGTCGGAGATGCTCCGCGCCTTCGTGGACCGCGTGGGTCTGCCCTTCTTCAGCACGCAGATGGGCAAGGGCGTGGTGGATGAAACGCATCCCTTGTGGATGGGCACGGCCGCGCTGTCCGACGGCGACTTCGTCCACCGCGCCATCGAGGCCTCGGACTGCATCCTCAACGTGGGCCATGACGTCATCGAGAAGCCACCGTTCGTCATGCGCGATGGCCGCCGCACGGTCATCCACCTGAACTTCTCCTCGGCGGAGGTGGACCCCGTGTACTTCCCGCAGGTGCAGGTGACGGGAGACCTGGCGAACGCCGTGTGGCGCATCGCGGAGGGAGTGGGGCCGCGCTCGCACTGGGACTTCACGCCGTTCGAGAAGTCGCGCGCGGGGCTCGACGCGCATTTCGTCAGTGGCGCCGCGGACGACCGCTTCCCCATCTACCCCGCGCGGTTGGTCGCGGAGGTGCGCCGCGCCATGCCGGATGACGGCGTCGTGTGCCTGGACAACGGCATGTACAAGCTGTGGTTCGCCCGCTACTACCGCTGCCGTCGGCCCAACACGCTGCTGCTCGACAACGCGCTCGCGACGATGGGCGCGGGCCTGCCGTCCGCCATCGCCGCGAAGCTCGTGCACCCCCGGCGCAAGGTGGTGGCCGTCTGCGGTGACGGCGGGTTCATGATGAACTCGCAGGAGCTGGAGACGGCGGTGCGCCTGAAGCTGGACCTGACCGTGATTGTCGTCCGCGACGACGCCTACGGGATGATCCGCTGGAAGCAGGAGGAGATGGGCCTGCACGACTTCGGGATGACGTTGGGCAATCCCGACTTCGTCCGCTACGCGGAGGCCTACGGAGCACGAGGCCACCGCCCGTCGAGCGCCACCGAGTTCGGCGCCACGCTCACGCGCTGCCTGGAGTCGGGCGGCGTGCACGTCATCGACCTGCCCATTGATTACACGGACACCGCGCGGGCGCTCGGTGCCGGTCCCCTGGTGGAGTCGTGAGCCATGGGCACACACGCGAAGGAGAGGAACGTCATGCTGGCTGAGCGCTACCCGTACTACGTGGCCAACCGCCCGAGGCAGCCCAACGCGGAGCTGCCCGTCACCGACAAGTACACAGGGGAGGTCGTCACGCGAGTGGCCGTGGCGGACGCGGCCGCCGTGGAGGAGGCCATCGCCGCGGCGGTGCGAGCGACGGGGCCCATGCGCAAGCTGGCGCCGTATGCCCGGCAGCAGGTGCTGGAGCACTGCGTGCGCCGCTTCCAGGAGCGAGCGGAGGAGTTCGCGCTCGCCCTCTGCATCGAGGCGGGCAAGCCGCTGCGCGACGCGCGGGCGGAGGTCACCCGGCTCATCGAGACCTTCAAGGCGGCGGCGGAGGAGGCGGTGCGCGGCGGCGGAGAGGTCCTCAACCTGGAGGTGTCATCGCGCGCCGCGGGCTACCGGGGCTTCACGCAGCGCGTGCCGGTGGGACCGTGCTCCTTCATCACGCCGTTCAACTTCCCGCTCAACCTGGTGGCGCACAAGGTGGCGCCCGCCATCGCCGCGGGCTGCCCCTTCGTCCTCAAGCCGTCGGACCGCACGCCGGTGAGCGCGCTGCTCATGGCGGAGGTGCTCGCGGAGACAGCGCTGCCCGAAGGCGCCTTCTCCGTGTTGCCCACGCGTCTGGAGGACGTGGGGCCCTTCATCGAGGACGACCGGCTGAAGCTCTTGTCGTTCACCGGCTCGGAGAAGGTGGGCTGGGATTTGAAGGCCCGAGCCGGCCGCAAGAAGGTGGTGCTGGAGCTGGGTGGCAACGCGGCCTGTGTGGTGGACGCGGACCAGGCCGGGCGCCTGGACTTCGTCGCGGACCGCATCGCCCAGGGGGCCTTCTTCCAGGCGGGGCAGAGCTGCATCTCGGTGCAGCGAGTGCTCGCACACGAGTCGCTGTACGACGCCCTGCGGGAGAAGCTCGTCGCGAGGGCGAAAGCCCTGCGCGCGGGCAATCCCCGGGATGAATCCACCACGCTGGGGCCGCTGATTGACGAGCACGCGGCGCGGCGGCTGGAGGGATGGATCCATCAGGCCGTGGAGCGAGGGGCTCGGGTGTTGACGGGAGGAGGGCGGCGCGGCGCGCTGCTTGATGCCACCGTGCTGGAGGATGTGCCGGAAGACGCGGCGCTGTGCGCGGAGGAGGCCTTCGGTCCGGTGGTGCTGCTCCAGCCGTTCCGCGACTTCGACGAGGCCCTGCGCCGGGTGAATGACAGCCGTTACGGCCTCCAGGCGGGCCTCTTCACGCAGGACCTGTCCCGGGCGATGCGGGCCTGGGACGAGTTGGAGGTGGGCGGGGTCGTCGTCGGTGACGTGCCAAGCTTCCGGGTCGACACCATGCCCTACGGCGGCGTGAAGGGCTCAGGCCTGGGCCGCGAGGGCGTGAAGTACGCCATGGAAGACATGACAGAAGTGCGGCTGCTGGTGCTCCGCCAGTAAAGTCCCACCTGCTCCGGGCATGGCCCCGTGAAAGGAATCCACCGTGATGCTCTTGAAGGCTGTCGTCCTCCTGTCGCTGGCTTCAGCACCTCCCGCGAAGCCGGCGGCGAGCGCTGGCTGTGCCACCACCAACATCGAGACCGCGCTCCAGCGTCTGGAGGCACACCTCAAGACGGCCGTGGCGTCCGCGTCGAAGGACGGCGCTCTCAAGCGGTCGTCGCAACAGCTGACGCGAATACTTCGGCAGGCGTTCGCCATGCAAGCGTTTGACGCGGGCGCCCGTTAAGTTCGTGCGCGATGGCGTCGAGTTGCTTGCCGGAGAGGG
>NZ_RAWF01000353.1:0-8493 GCF_003612075.1 Corallococcus sp. CA041A | reverse complement strand
CACCAGCGCCCCGGCCACGCCCCAGCCCGTGGTCGCCGGTCCCAGCGCGTCCGCCCAGGCCTACGTCCCGGCGACCCTGCGCGCCATGAAGGAGGGAGCGGACCTCTTCGCCACCGCGTCGGACGCGTCCCTGCGGGAGCACCTCCAGTCCGTCATCGATCAGGAGGCACCGCTCCACGAGGACCTGCTGGCCAGGCGCGTCCTGGATGCCTGGGGTCTGACCAAGCTGACGCCCCGCGTGCGCAAGAGGCTGGAGGAACAGCTCCAGGCGCTCGCGAAGCGCGGGACCGTGACGATCCAGGAGGAGTTCCTCTGGTCCACCAGCCAGGGGCCGGCGCGGTACTCAGGCTTTCGTGGCGCGCATCCCGAACGCGAGGCCGCACACCTTCCCCCGGAGGAGGTGGCCAACGCCGCGGCGGCCGTGCTCACCCAGGCCCTGTCGCTGGAACGCGAAGACCTGCTCCGCGAAACAGCCCGCTGCTTTGGCATCCAGCGGCTGACCCGGGCGGTCATCCCGGTCCTGGAAGCCGGACTGACGCTGCTCCTTCAGCGAGGGCACTGCCAGGCCGAAGGAGAGCGGATGGTGTGGAAGCAATGACTCCCGCGGGACTGCGGCCTCACTCCTTCGTGAGGTCGTAGACCTCCTGGATGCTGTGCAGCGTCTGGACGAAGTCCAGCTTCAGGTCCTGGAGGATGCCGTTGCGCAGGTCGAACACCCACGAGTGCACGACGGGGAAGCCCCTCGCCAGGTAGGACTTCTGCACGGCGGCCGTCTTGATGATGTTGATGCTCTGCTCCAGGACGTTGAGCTCCACCAGCCGCTCGTAGCGCTTCGTCTCGTCCGCGATGCCGTCCAGCTCCTGCTTGTGGAACCGGTACACGTCGCGGATGTTGCGCAGCCAGGGGTTGAGGATGCCCAGGTCCTTGGGCTGCATCGCCGCGCGCACGCCGCCGCAGCCGTAGTGGCCGCAGACGATGATGTGCTTCACGTCCAGCTGCCGGACGGCGTAGTTGATGACCGACATCACGTTCAGGTCGACGTTGTTGACCAGGTTCGCGACGTTGCGGTGCACGAACACGTCACCCGGCGCCAGCCCCATGATCTGGTTGGCGGGCACTCGGCTGTCCGAACAGCCGATGTAGAGGAAGTCCGGCTGCTGCGACACCGACAGCTTGGTGAAGTAGTCCGGATCCGAGCGGAGCTGTTCCTCCGCCCAGGCCTTGTTGTTCTCGAAGATCTTGTCGTAGGGCGTCACGTCCAGGACGGTCGCACGAGCAGGCCCCACCGTCGAGCGGTCACTTCCTCCAGTGTTCACGCGCGGCCACGAAGCATCCAGTCCCAGTACAGGCGCGGCAGTCCGTACTTCTTGAGCAGCCACAGGTCGCGGCGCTCCACGAAGGTGTTGATGAACGGAAGGCTCGGCGCGGGCCGGCCCTCGTAATCGAACTCGGCGAGCAGCATCCGCCCATAGCCCGTCACCAGCGGACAGGACGCATAGCCGTCGTACCGCGCGGTGGGCTCCCGCCCCTCCATCACGGCCACCAGGTTCTCCACGAGCACCGGCGCCTCCGCCCGGACGGCGGCGCCCGTGCGCGACGTGGGCAGGTCGCTCGCGTCGCCAATGGCGAAGACGTTCGGATGGTCGGGGTGCTGGAGCGTGTGCTTGTGCGCCTTGACCCAGCCCGCGTTCGGGCCGTCTGCATGAGCCAGCGCGCTGCGCTTGATGAAGTCCGGCGCACTCTGCGGAGGCGTGACGTGCAGCAGGTCATACCCCACCGTCACCACCTCCCGGCGTCCGTCACGAGTCACCGCGAAGAGCGCCTCACGGGTGTGCGCGCGCACCTCCACCAGGTCGTGGCCGAAGTGCGTCTCGATGCCGTAGCGCTCCACGACGCCCTCCAGCACGCGCGCGAAGGGCTGCACCGCGAAGAGCACCTTCCCCCCCGAGCCGAACACGACCCGCGACTTCTCCGCGAGCCCGCTCCGGCGCAGATGGTCCGCCACCAGGTACATGATCTTCTGCGGCGCCCCTGCGCACTTCACCGGCGTGGCCGGATGGGTGAACAGCGCCGTGCCGCCCTGGAACGCCCGCACCATCTCCCACGTCTTCGGCGCCAGCCGGAAGTCGTAGTTGCTGGACACGAACGGCGTCTTCAGCGCCTCGCGCAGGCCGCGCACCCGATCCCAGTCCAGCTGGATTCCCGGAGCGACCACCAGGAAGTCATAGGTCAGCCGCGCGCCTCCGCACGTGAGCACCTGCTGGCGGACGGGGTCCACCTCCTCCGCCCAGTCCTGGATCCACCGCGTCCCCTCCGGGATGTAGTCCGCCTCCGGCCGCACGGTGCTCGCGATGTCCGCGGCGCCGGCGCCCACCAGCGTCCACAGCGGCTGGTAGAAGTGCTGCGCCGAGGGCTCGAGCACGGCGACACCCTGCACGCCCTTGCGCCGCAGCCGCGCCGCGACCGTGATGCCCGCGGTACCGCCGCCGATGATCAGCACCCGATGGTGCTCGGAGACGGACGAAGGCTTGCGGGATGGGGACGCCTCGAGGCGCGCGGACAAGTGAGCGGTCATGAGAGCACGCCGCGAGCCTGCCCACGACAACCCCACCGCGCCAGCTGCCCTGCGAGGCGAGTGCGCGTTGGCGAGACCACATCAAATATCGAAGGACGTCCCTTTCTCGGAGCCCGCGTTCCAGCGGACACTCCGTGCGATGCGCTGAATCCCCCGCTCCGCCGGCGGCCCCCGTGCAACGGAGATTCCGACATGCTCTTCCGCCAGCTCTTCGACTCCGAGTCCTCGACCTACACGTACCTCATCGGTGACGAGGCCACGCGTCAGGCCGCGCTCATCGATCCGGTGCTGGAGCAGGTGGACCGCGACCTGCGGCTCGTCAGCGAGCTGGGGCTCGTCCTCTCCCACGTCTTCGACACCCATGTGCACGCGGACCACGTCACCGCGTCCGGCACGCTGCGGGAGCGCACGCAGTGCCAGGTGGTGGCCGGGACAGGCGGGGCCCGGTGCGCCGACATCCAGGTGCGGCACGGAGATACGGTGCACGTCGGACGGTGCGCCTTCCAGGTGCTCGCCACGCCGGGCCACACGGACGACAGCGTGAGCTACCTGCTGGGCGACCGCGTGTTCACCGGGGACGCCCTGATGGTGCGGGGCAACGGCCGCACCGACTTCCAGAACGGGAGCGCGAGCCAGCTCTACGACTCCATCACCCGCGTCCTCTTCCAGCTCCCGGACGCGACGCTCGTCTACCCCGCGCACGACTACCACGGGAACACGGTGACGAGCATCGGCGAGGAGAAGCGCCACAACCCGCGGGTCGCGGGCAGGAGCCGCGAGGAGTTCATCGAGGTGATGGACAACCTCCACCTGCCCCACCCCAAGAAGATCGACCTGGCCGTCCCGGCCAACCGCGCCTGCGGACGGACTCAGGGTCCGGCGCCAGAAGCCTGACCTCAGGCCGGCTTCGCCAGCGCCGCGTCAATGGCCTGGACCAGGCGCGGATCCTCCGCCGTCACATCCGGAGCGAAGCGGCCCACGACGCGGCCATCCCGGCCGATGAGGAACTTCTCGAAGTTCCACTGCACCTCCGGCTTCGGGTTGGCTTTGATGCCGTAGCCCTTGAGGTTCGCGCGCATGGGCCCGTCGCCCGTGGCATCCGGGATGGCGCCCGTCAGCGCGTGGTAGAGCGGGTGCTTGTCCTTCCCCACCACGGAGATCTTCGAGTACAGCGGGAAGGTCACGTCGTACTTCAAGGTGCAGAACTGCTGGATCTCCGCCTCGCTGCCCGGCTCCTGCCCATTGAAGTTGTTCGCGGGGAAGCCCAGCACCTCCAGGCCCTGCCCCTGCCGGCTCGCGTAGAGCTTCTGCAGGCTTTCGTACTGGGGCGTCAGGCCGCACTTGGAGGCGACGTTCACCACCAGCAGGACCTTGCCCTTGTGCTGACCGAGCGTCCGGGGAGCGCCGTCGATGCCTTTGAGGGGGATGTCGTAGAGGTTCTGGCTCATGTTCACTCCTTCTGAGGGGGCGGCCACTCTAGCCCAGGCCCGCCAGGGGGGGGCCCCGGGCAGGTCCGGCAAAGTGCCAGCCCCGGTGTGGTGATTTGCGGCGGTCGCGGCGCGATGCAAGGCGCCGGCCCCTGGAGGGAACGGCTGGCCCGAGCCTTGCGTTGTGTGGACTCCCTCGCACTCCATGCACCGCCTCCTCGCCCCCCTCGTCCTCCTGCTCGTTGCCCTGGCCAGCGTGGCGGGCGGAGCCGTGTGGTTCATCCAGCGCGACCGGC
This sequence comes from Corallococcus sp. CA041A, assembly GCF_003612075.1. NCBI lineage: Bacteria > Pseudomonadati > Myxococcota > Myxococcia > Myxococcales > Myxococcaceae > Corallococcus > Corallococcus sp. CA041A. Next base: position 4,195 of record NZ_RAWF01000353.1, on the reverse strand, counting down.
AGGCGCTCGTGGAGCAGTTCGGGCGCGACCGGCAGGCCCAGTTGGAGGAGGCCGCCAGTGGCGTCGCCCGGTCGCTGGAGGACCTGGGGGACAACCTGCGCTTCGCGAGCGAGCTGCTCGCCCAGCCCGGCTCCGCCGGAGACCATCACAACGAGCTGCGTGCCCTGTTGGAGTCCGTGGGCCAGTACCGGGCCATCGCCGTGCTGGGCCCGGATGGCGAGGAGCGGCTCTTCCTGGTCGACCACAAGTCGCGCCACCTGCCGAGGGAGGCCGTCCACCCCCCGGCGATCGAGGACACCGCGCGGCAGGCGCTCACGGCTCCGGTGGGGCACGTCATCCCCTCGCCCCCCATCGAAGGCGCGTCCTCCGGGTGGATGCGCGTCTTCGCCATCCGCATCGACTCCGACACGCCCGGAGGCGGAGGCGTCGTCGCCATCCTCGTGGACACCGAACCCATCTTCGCGCCGCTGCGCATGGTGACGGTGGAGGAGAACACGCGGCTGCTCCTCCTGGGAGCCCACGGCACGCCCGCGCCCATGAGCGACCCGGCGCTCGCGTCCTGGCACCGGCGGCTGGGGGAAACCGAGGGGAAGCTCGTGCCGGGCCTGCGCACCCTGGTGGCGCGGATGCGCGCGGGCGCGTCCGGGTCACTGCGGATCAACGAGGCGGAGGCCTCGCGCCTGGGCCTGGGGTCCGCGGACGCGGTGGCCACGTTCCGTCCCCTGCGCATGCGAGGCGAGGCCTCCTGGTCCGTGGCCACGCTCTCCTCCACGAGCGCCCTGCGCGCCCACGAGCGCACCCTGGTGCTGCGCCTGTCGTTGGCCGCGCTCCTCGTGGCGGTGTTCCTGGTCGCGTTCGGGACCTACGTGGTGCTCGCCAACCGCCGGGAGGTGGCGCTCCAGGAGAGCCTTCGCCACGCCGCGAAGTTCGCGCACCTGCATGAGAAGACGCAGAAGATCCTCGACCACATCCCCACGGGCATCCTGGCCCTGGACCGCGAAGGCCGCATCAGCGCCGTGAACCAGGCCTTGCGCGCGCGCCTGCCAACCACCGCCGTGGGGAGCACCCTCCCGGAGGCCTTCCCCACCGCGCCCATGGCCGCGGTGCAGCGGCTGACGGCGATGGTGCTGGCCGCGCGGGACAAGGGCGCCGTGCACAGCCTGCACGGCGAACCGCTCAGCCTCTTCAACGACAAGGACCAGTTCAACGTCCACGCCGTCCCGCTGGAGCACGGCGACGGAGAGGCGAGCACGCTGCTGGTGCTGGAGGACCTGAGCAACGTGCGCATGCTGGAGGACCAGCTCCTGCGCGCGGAGAAGCTGGCCACGGTGGGCGTGCTCGCCGCGGGCGTGGCCCATGAAATCGGCACGCCGCTGGGCATCATCCGGGGCCACGCCGAATACATGCTCCAGAAGGTGGGCGGCGTGGAGCACCCGCAGGGCCGGGGCCTCAACGCCATCGTCACGCAGATCGACCGGGTGAGCCGCATCATCCGCCAGCTCCTGGACCTGTCGCGCCTGCAACCCGCGCGGGCCGGCGTCGTCCCCCTGGCGCCGCTCGTGCGGGGCCTCCAGGAGCTGCTCGACGTGGAGGCAGAAAGGCGGCACGTCCACTTCGAGCTGGACGTGCCCGAGCGGCTGCCCAGCCTCGCGGCGGACGCGGATCAACTCCAGCAGGTGCTCCTCAACCTCGCCCTCAACGCTTGTGACGCCTGCAGCCCCGGAGGCCACGTGAGGCTGAGCGCCACGACGTGCATGGCGGGAGACACCCCGGCGGTGGAGATCCGCGTCCAGGACGATGGCCGGGGCATCGCGCCGGAGCACCTGCACCAGGTGTTCGACCCCTTCTTCACCACCAAGAAGCGGGGCCAGGGCACGGGCCTGGGACTCAGTGTGGTGGCGCAGATCGTCCGCAACCACGGTGGCCAGGTGGGGGTCGAAAGCGAGCCCGGCCGGGGCACCGTCTTCACGCTGCGGTGGCCGGTGGCCGCCGCGCCCGGCTGGGAGGAACGGCATGCCGTCTAGTGCGCGCATCCTCGTGGTGGATGACCACGAGGAGATGGGACAGATGTTGAAGGAGCCCCTCACGGACGCGGGCTACCGCGTGGACCTGTCCACGGGGGGCGCGGACGCCATCGCCCAGCTGAGGGCCCGCGTCTACGACGTCGTCCTGTGCGACCTGCGCATGGAAGAGGTGGACGGACTGGACGTGCTCGCGGCGGCGCGCCGGCACGACCCGGAGCTCCCGGTGCTCCTCATGACGGCCTTCGGCGCGGTGGAGAGCGCCGTGGAGGCGATGAAGCGCGGCGCCTACCACTACCTCACCAAGCCCTTCCGCCTGGACGAGGTGCTGCTCCACGTCGGGCGCGCGCTGGAGTCCCGGCGCCTGAGGACCGAGCACCGCGACCTCAAGCGCCAGGTGGCCCAGCGCGGCGGCCTGGGCTCGCTCCTGGGACACAGCGTGCCCATGCGGACGCTCTACGAGCTCATCGACCGCGTGGCGGCCTCGGAGGCGCCGGTGCTCATCCGGGGCGAGAGCGGCAGCGGCAAGGAGCTGGTCGCCAGGGCGCTCCACTCCGAAGGGCCCCGGAGCCAGGCGCCCTTCGTGGCGGTCAACTGCACCGCCCTGCCCCACGCCCTGCTGGAGAGCGAGCTGTTCGGCCACATCAAGGGCGCCTTCAGCGGCGCCACCACCACGCGCCGGGGCCTCTTCGTGGAGGCGGACGGAGGCACGCTCTTCCTCGACGAAATCGGGGACATGCCCCCGGAGCTCCAGGCGAAGCTGCTGCGCGTCCTCCAGGACGGCGAGGTGCGCGCAGTGGGCGCGGATGGCTCGCGCCGCGTGGACGTGCGCATCCTGGCCGCCACGCATCAGGACCTGGACGCGCGGGTGAAGGAAGGCCGCTTCCGGGCGGACCTCTACTACCGGCTCAACGTCGTCTCACTCCGGGTGCCGCCGCTGCGCGAGCGCACGGAGGACATCCCGAACCTCGCGGAGCACTTCGTGGCGCAGGCCCGCGCCCGCAATCCGCGCTCCTCCGTCACCGCCCTGGCCCCGGAGGTCGTGGCCACGCTCGCGCGCATGCCCTGGCCCGGAAACGTGCGGGAGATGGAGAACCTGGTGGAGCGCCTGGTCGTCCTGGGAGCGCAGCCCACCGTGGACCTGGCCCAGCTGCGCCTGCACACCTCCGAGGCCGCGCCGGAGGTCCACCCGCTGGCCTCGGCCCACGGACAGGTGGTGCCGCTGAGACAGCTGGAGGGTGAATACATCGCGTGGGTGGTCGCCCGCTGTGGAGGCAACAAGACGCGCGCCGCGGAGCTGTTGGGGATTGATGTCTCCACCATCCACCGCAGGGAGAAGACCGACAGCGGCGTTTCGCAACGCTAGAACGACGCGCTTTGCGAGTCATCGCGCCACCGCGCGCGAGACTCCAGACGGAAGGACCGCGGCACAGCCCTTGCTCATGTATCAGGGCATGAACCGAACCCACCTGGTCCTCCTGCTGTCAGTGATTGGCCTCACCGGTTGCGCGAGGCGCGCGGCCAACACGAGCACCGCCGACGCGGCGACCCATTCGCCAGCCCCCACCGCCAGCGACCGTGGCAACGCGGCGCGGCCCACGCCCGACGACGCGGAGCAGGCGCTCGCGGCGCTCAACGCCGCGCCCATCTACTTCCCGCTCGACTCCTCCATGCTCCCGTCGGAGGCCACCGACGAGCTGTCGCGCATCGCCCAGGCCCTGCGTCAGCGAGGCCTCGCGAAGGTGACGGTGGCGGGTCACACCTGCGAGCTGGGCACGACGGAATACAACATCGCGCTGGGCCAGCGCCGCGCCGCCAGCGTGCGCGCCTACCTGGTGAACCTGGGCGTCGAGCCCGGGCGCATCTCCGTCATCTCCTACGGAGAAGAGCGGCCCGCGGACGCGAACGCCCCGGAGAAGAACCGCCGCGCGGAGTTCTCCTTCCGCCTGGCCGAACAGGCCCGCGCCGGCGATCTGTAAGCCTTTTTCGAACCCTCACCGCGACCCCATTCACATGAGCTCCAGCGAAAACGCCCCCCTCCCGCCGTCTGTCATCCGTACCCTGCGCTGGCCCCTGGGCATCGCCGCCGTCGTGGCGCTCCTGGGCGGTTCGAGCTACTTCTTCCTGCGCACGTCGGAGCCGCCTCCCGCCCCCACGCCGACAATCGCCGAGCC
>NZ_RAWF01000352.1:0-8523 GCF_003612075.1 Corallococcus sp. CA041A | reverse complement strand
CACCCCCTCCAGCGAACGCACTGGCACCTGCCCCCTCGCTCCCAGGATGTGGTCCACCGCGTGACGCACCCCCACGTCCCCCTCTTGCCCGGGCAGCCGGCCCAGCAAGAGCCGCTCCAGCAGGGCGAAGCGGGCCGCCGTCCCCTCCACCGCGCCCAACCGCTCCCGCCACTCGCGCGCCTCACGGGGCCAGAGGTCCCCCAGCGCCACCTTCGCGTCCGTCAGCTCCAGCAAGGGCAGCCTCAGGAATGGCTGCGCGCCTCCGGGCCGGAAGCGCACCGCGACGAAGGACGCACGCGCGGACAACGGCACCACCTCCGCCGCCCGCATCGCTCCCACCACGCGCAGCCCCACCCTGTCCGTCAGGTCCACCAGGATGTCCAGGCACCCGTCCGGCAGCACCCGGTGCACCCCCACCGGCGCCGCTCCCGACAGCTCCAGCGCCCAGTAGCACTGGACGTACGGCGCCAGCGCCGCGCAGGGGCTCGCCTCCACGTAGCGCATCAGGCCGCGTCCGCGACGGCCGCGCGGGGCAGCCACACCGTGAAGCACGTGCCCTTCCCCGGACCCTCGCTGCTCGCCTGGATGCGGCCCCCGTGGCGCTCCACGATTTCGCGGCAGATGGCCAGCCCCAATCCCAGGCCTCCGGCGTAGTGCTCAGCCGCGTTTCGCGCGCGGAAGAAGGGCGTAAAGAGCTGCGGCAGGCTCTCCTGCGGAATGCCGATGCCCTGGTCCTCCACGTCCACCCGCACCTGCCCTTCCTCCTCGCGCACCCGCATGGACACCGGCGTCCCCGGCGGCGAATAGCGCAGGGCGTTCTCCACCAGGTTCGTCAGCAGCTGATCCAACCGCTGCTCGTCCCACCGGCCCACCAGCGGCCCCTCCGGGACGTCCAGGGACAACAACCCCTGGCGCTCCGGACGCGTGGACTGGATGCGCTCCAGCACCTCGTGCGCCAGCGCCGTCAGGTCCATGGGCGCCACCGTCAGCGCGAATCTCCCCGACTGCAACCGCGACACGTCCAGCATGTCGCCAATCAGCCGCGTCAGCCGGTCCACCTGCCGCGTCAGCCGCTCGAAGGTGGCGCGCTGCCGCTCCGGCGTCAGCCCCACGCCGGACTCCGACTGGTGGATGAGCAGCTCCAGCGTCGCCTTCAGCGGTGTCAGCGGCGTGCGCAATTCGTGGCTCGCCATGGAGAGGAACTGATCCCGGATGACGATGGCCTCGCGCAGTTCCTTCTGCGTCCGGTCGATGCGCGCCGCCATGTCGTTGAAGCCGTCCGCCAGCTGCGCGACCTCGTCGTCGCCCCGGGCCTGCACCCGCTGCTCCAGGGCGGGCGTGCCCAGCGCGGCGAAGCCGTCCCGCAGCGTCTCCAGCCGCACCGCCACGTCCCGCCCCACCCACTGCGACAGGAGCAGCGAGATGGCCCCCGCCAGCGCCGCGATGCCCACCACCCACGCGCCCATGCGCGTCACCGGCGCGAACGCCTCGCGCAGCCGCGCCGTCACCACCACCGTCCACTCCGTGCCCGGCACCTGTGCGTACGCCACCAGCAGGCGGAGCCCGGATTCATTGAACGCCTCCAGCAGGCCCTCCCGCGCCGACAGCGCCTTCGGGGGCAGCATTCCCAGCACCGGCGCCCGCGTGAGCACGTCGCCCCGTTCGGTCTCGCGCAGCAGGATGCCGTCGCGCCGGTCGAACAACTCCACGTGGTAGCTGCGCGAGGCCAGCGTCGACTGGAGCCCCAGCCGCCGCAGGGACCGCCCGCCCACCAGCACCGCGCGCTGGCCTTCCCCCAGGTCCACCCGCGTGGAGAAGACGATGAAGGGCAGCCCCGCGCGGGTGAGGAAGGGCCGCGACACCCAGACCGCGTCGCCCCCGTTGAGCGCCTGCTGGAAGTACTCCCGGTCCGCGAAGTTGCCGGTGAGGCGGTTCAGCCGCTTGGACGGAACCAGCGTCTCCCCGGTGGCGTCCAGCAGCCACGCCGCGTCGAAGAGGCCGGTGTCGTTCTCCAGCAACTCCACCCGTTCAATCATCTCCTTGCGGTCCCCGGTGCGCACCGCTTCGATGAAGCCCGGGTCCTGGCTCTGAGAACGCAAGAGCGAGCGCGCGATGGCCGCCGACTGCTCCAGCCACGCCGTCTCCGCCAGCACCGCCTGCTGCGCCTTGCCGCGCAGCTCCGCCGAGATGGCCCGCTGGGCCACGTACGACGTCACCGCCCCCACGCCCAGGATGGGCAGCACCGACGCCAGGGCCATGCCCCGGAACAGCCGCCAGCGCACCCCGGACGGGGCAGGGACCTGACGCATCCGCCACAACAGCAGACAGGCCAGGGCCAGCACCGCGTACACGCCCATCCCGGCCCAGGAGCGTCGCGACCCCAACGCGAGCGTCATGTTCAGGAACAGGACGCTCAAGCTGCCCGCGGCGATGCGGCAGGCCTTTTCGTGGCCACGCCACAGCCCCACCGCCATCAGCGCCCCCGTCGCCAGGAAGGCGCCGCCCAGCAACCGGATGAACGGCCCGAACGCCAGCAGCGACATGCGGATGAAGCTGCTGGGGACCAGGACCATCAACCCGCCGAAGCTCAGCGCCACGCAGGCGATGAACACCGGCAGCAGGCCCCTCCCCTGGAAGCGGCGGGTCCGCTCCAGCAGCAGCAGTCCCGCCAGCAGCGGATACAGAATGAGGCCCGTGATGCCTCCGGGCAGCACGGCGGCGGCCCACCAGTAGAACGCCACCGCCGCCAGGAAGAGCCCCCGGCCCAGCCACCCCACGAACGCTGGCCAGGTGGGGTACAGCATCGCGGCGAGCATCGTCGCGGAGCCCACCAGGAAGAGGCTGCCGAGCGGGCGGATGTACGGGTAGATGACCTGGAAGATGGCGGCCCCGAACTCATAGGGCACGAAGACCATCGTGGTGCCCACGACAAGTCCAAAGGCCGCCGCGAACCACTCCACCCGTGCCCGCTCGAGGATGCCCACGGGCGGAACACTACACGTCCCGCTCCGGCTGTCAGTGGCGGAGTGCGGTCCGGGACGGACCGTTCGTCCAGTCCCTATCTCCGACGCCAGGCGCCTTCCTATCTCCGACGCCAGGCGTCGAGCAGGTGCCCCACCACCGAGTCCACCCCCACGTCGTGCGTGACCTGGGTGAAGACGAAGGGGCCCTCGCCGCGCATCTTCCGGGCGTCGCGGTCCATCACGCCCAGGTCCGCGCCCACGTGCGGCGCCAGGTCCGTCTTGTTGATGACCAGCAGGTCCGACTGGGTGATGCCCGGCCCGCCCTTGCGAGGCACCTTGTCCCCGCCCGCCACGTCGATGACATACACGGTGTAGTCCGCCAGCTCGCGGCTGTACTGCGCGGCCAGGTTGTCACCGCCGCTCTCCACGATGAGCAACTCCGGGTGCAGTTCCTCCATCAACTGCTCCAGCGCGAGCAGGTTGTGGCTGATGTCCTCGCGGATGGCGGCGTGCGGACAGCCTCCGGTCTCCACCGCCTTGATGCGCTCCGGGGACAGGGCCTGGTTGCGCACCAGGAACTCCGCGTCCTCCTTGGTGAAGATGTCGTTGGTCACCACGCCCAGGCGGTACTGGTCGCGCAGCTTCTTGCACAGGGCCAGCACCAGCGCCGTCTTGCCGCTGCCCACCGGCCCGCCAATCCCAATCGTGAAGGCCCGCTGCGAGTAGTCACGCCGGTGCGGCTTGTCGCGAGCGTCGAAATGGCCCGGGTGGTCCCAGTCCTCGTGCGTGTGCTCGTGCCCGTCCTGCCCATGGCCGCGGTGGTCGTCGTCGTGCATGTCGCGCTTCCTTTTCGTCTCTTGCTTCAGGACTGGAACAGCCGGGAGTACAGCCGGTCGTGCGTGGCGCCCAACAGGTCCCACAGCGGCGCGGGCTGGGCCAGGTCCTCCACGCCCAATGCCTTGCATTGCTCCAGGACGGCCTCCAGCAGCGGCGTGGCCGCGTGCTGCACCTGGTGGGATTCATGCGTGCCGATGACGCCCATGCGCACGCCCGCGGACAGCGCGCCCCGCAGGGTGAGCGACAGGAAGAGTCGCAGGGCGTCCTCCTGCTCCACCGCCAGCGCGCACAGCACCGCGCCGAACGCGGGCGCGTGGTGGAACTTCACACGGGCCGCGCGAGCCGCCTCGCGCACGGGCCCCACGGCCTCCGGGAAGATGCGCGCGCAGGTGTCCAGGAAGGCCCTGCCTTGCGTGCGACTGGCCCGGTTCGCGACGTGGTTGGTGAGGAACGCGTCCGCGCGAGCGTCCAGCGCCGGCAGTGCGGAGGGTTCGCGCCACGCCGAGCCCACCAGCGGCAGGCCGCCCAGCCCCGCCTGCCACACCAGCGCCTCCACGAAGCGCCGCACGTCGCCCGGGCCGCGCACCTCGCCCGCCTGCACCGCGGCCTCCAGGCCCCCCGAGTGCGCGAAGCCCCCCGTGGGAAAGCCCGAATCCGCCAGCTGTAACACCCTCCAGCCGGAAGCCATGGCGCGCCGTCCTCAGAACAGCGAGTGGCGCTGCGCCAAAGGCAGCCAGGTGGCGGGCTCGCAGCGAAGCAGCTCTCCGTCCGCGCGGACCTCGTACGTCTCCGGATCCACCGTGATGACCGGCAGCGCGTCGTTGAGGCGCATGTCCTTCTTCCCCAACGCGCGGCAGTTCACCACCGCGGACAGCCGCTTGGTGAGCCCCAGCCCCTGCACGGTGCCTTCCCTCAAGGCGCGCCCTGATACGAAGGCGATGCTCGTGGAGCCCCGCGCCCTTCCTCGCGCGCCGAACATCGGGCGCATGAGGTACGGCTGCGGCGTGGGGATGGACGCGTTCGCGTCCCCCATCTGGCCCCACGCGATGAAGCCGCCCTTGAGCACCAGCTCCGGCTTCGCGCCGAAGAAGGCGGGCCGCCACAGCACCAGGTCCGCGAGCTTGCCTGGCTCCACGGAGCCCACCTCGTGGGACAGCCCGTGGGCGATGGCCGGGTTGATGGTGTACTTCGCCACGTAGCGGCGGATGCGCAGGTTGTCGTTGTCCCCCTGCTCGCCGGGGAGCCGCCCGCGCTGCTCGCGCATCTTGTGCGCCGTCTGCCACGTGCGGGTGATGACCTCGCCCACTCGCCCCATGGCCTGGCTGTCCGAGGCCATCATGCTGATGGCGCCCAGGTCGTGGAGGATGTCCTCCGCGGCAATCGTTTCTCCTCGGATGCGGCTCTCCGCGAAGGCCACGTCCTCCGGAATCTCGCGGTCCAGGTGGTGACACACCATGAGCATGTCCAGGTGCTCATCCAGCGTGTTCACCGTGTACGGCCGCGTGGGGTTGGTGGAGCTGGGCAGCACGTTGGGCGCGCCGCACACGCGGATGATGTCCGGCGCGTGGCCGCCACCCGCGCCCTCCGAGTGGTACGTGTGGATGGTGCGGCCCTTGAACGCCGCCAGCGAGTCATCCACGTAGCCGGACTCGTTCAGCGTGTCCGTGTGGATGGTGACCTGCACGTCCTCCGCGTCCGCCAGCGTGAGGCACGTGTCGATGGCCGCGGGCGTGGTGCCCCAGTCTTCATGCAGCTTGAGTCCAATGGCTCCCGCGCGCACCTGATCCAGCAAGCCCTCCGGCAGGGACGTGTTGCCCTTGCCAGTGAGGCCGATGTTCAGGGGAATGGTATCCGTGGCCTCCAGCATGCGCGCCAGGTTCCACGCGCCCGGCGTGCAGGTGGTGGCGTTGGTGCCGGTGGCCGGTCCGGTGCCGCCGCCCACCCAGGTGGTGATGCCGCTGGCGATGGCCTCGTCCGCCTGCTGCGGGCTGATGAAGTGGATATGTGTATCCAGGCCGCCCGCGGTGAGGATGAGCCCTTCACCGGCGATGACCTCCGTGGTGACGCCCACCACCATGCCCGGCGTGACGCCCGCCATGACGTCCGGATTGCCCGCCTTGCCGATGGCGGAGATGCGCCCCGCCTTGATGCCCACGTCCGCCTTGAAGATGCCCGTCCAGTCCACCACGAGCGCGTTGGTGATGACGCAGTCGAGCGCGTCCGCGTCGCCTGTGCCCGCGCGCTGGCCCATGCCTTCGCGCAGCACCTTGCCGCCGCCGAACTTGCACTCGTCGCCGTAGACGGTGGCGTCGCGCTCCACCTGGAGCCACAGGCCCGTGTCTCCCAGCCGCACCCGGTCCCCCGTGGTGGGACCGAACATGTCCGCGTAGTGGCGCCTGTCCAGCTTGCGGCTCATGAGCGGTCCTCCTCGGGGGTCTCTTCCTCGTGACCGAAGCCCTGCGCGCGCACCGCCGCGAGCAAGCGCTCACGGCCTTCATCGGACACCTTGCCGCTGCCCAGCGCGTTGCCGCCGCGCACCACCTGTTCGCCCGCGATGGGGACCAGCGACACCGTCTTCACCTCGCCGGGCTCGAAGCGCACCGCAGTGCCCGCGGGGATGTCCAGCCGGTGGCCGTAGGCGCGGCCCCGGTCGAACACCAGCGCTCGGTTCGTCTCCGCGAACGCGTAGTGACTGCCCACCTGGATGGGCCGGTCGCCCCGGTGCGTGACGCGCAGGGTGATGGCCTTGCGGCCCGCGTTGAGCTCCAGCGCGCCTTCCGCCGCGCGCACGAGTCCAGGGGGCCCTTCTGGTGACGCGGCGGGCACGGTGAAGCGCTCCAGCGGCGGCACCGGCAGGAAGCTGCCGTAGAGCGCCAGCGACAGGTCCCCGTGCTCCGCCACCACCGGGTGATGCACCGTCACGAGCTTGGTGCCATCCGGGAAGGTGCCCTCCACCTGCACCTCCGCCAACATCTCCGGCACGCCGTCCATCACCTGCGCGCGCCCCAGGAACCGGCGTCCCAGGTCCATCAGCTCCGCCACGCTGCGGCCGTCGCGGATGAACTCCAACAGCTGCGTGGCGATGAGCGCCACCGCCTCCGGGTAGTTGAGGCGCAGGCCTCGCGCCAACCGCTTCTGGGCGACGACGCCCGCCTGGTGCAGGAGCAGCTTGTCCACGTCACGGGGGGACAGATGCATGGGTCCGACTCCCTCGGTTCTTCCGGGTGCGGGATGCGCCGACCCGCCAGACCCTAGCGCGACGCGTCAGCGTGAGCCAGGATGGAGGCCCCTCGCGCCGTTCTCCCCCTCCGGAGTCCCCCCATGAAGAGCTTCAAGGCCGGCTTCCCCAAGACGCCCAAGGCGCCTCCCGCCCCACCGAAGACGACGAACACGGTGGCCCAGCCGACCTTCTCGAAGCCGGGCACGACGGGCGCGAAGCCGTCGACCCCCACCGCGTCGCCCACGGCCTCGCCCACCGCGTCGCCCACGGGCTCGCCGAGTGTCTCCCGGCCGACGACTCCCACCGGGACGACGCCCCAGGGTGACGCGTTCAAGCCGACCGGCAGCCCCCAGGCCTCGTCGTCGCGCCCGAACATCGACGCGAGCTCGCTCCAGGGTCCGCAGCTGCAGTCGCCCAACCTCTCCGAGAGCGACATCGCGGACATGGCCCTGGGCCGCACGCCGGGCAAGGGCAAGGCCATGACGCCGAGCCCTCAAATCCAGAAGATCGTCGAGCAGATGAAGCTGGAGAATCCGGGCGCGGACGTGCTGCGCTACACGGACCAGAGCAGCCACCCAATGCTGAAGCAGCCGAACATGCCCGCGGGCACGGACGCGGGCGTGTGCAGCGCGATGACCTCCGAGTGGATCCGCACCGGCAAGGAGGCGGGCGGTGACCCGATGAAGGGCTCGCAGGCGTTCGGCAAGCTGACGGACAACCACTTCGGGAAGCTCATCGACAAGCAGCACGCCGAGCACCTGCAGAGCGACGCCCTCACGAAGCTGAACGGCGCGCACATGGATGACATCGACAAGCTCCAGGGCAGCGTGAAGGAGCTCCAGGGCAAGAGCGCGCAGCGCAAGGAGATCAACGAGCTGCTCACCAACCCGGACCTCTCGCCGGAGGAGCGCCAGGGGTTGAAGCAGCAGCGCAGCGAGCTGACCCAGGACATCAAGGCGGGGATGGCGCAGCTCAACCAGGACCAGGCCGCCATCGCGAAGAAGCAGGAAGGCATCGCCGCGATGGTGGACGACTTCCGCACGGGCCGTGGCGGCGGTCACCCGGGCGTGAAGGTGCAGGACTTCGAGCCCATCACCCAGGACACCTTCGCGCAGAAGCTGTACGACGGCACGAAGGAGAACGGCCACTACCGCATCGGCCTGCGCAAGTCGGGCGAGGCCGCGGAGGGCCACGTGCTGGGCCTGCACAAGACGGACGGCCCGAACCGCCTGCTGGACGCGAACACCGCCGAGTGGAAGACGAACAACCACAAGGACGCGGTCAACCTGACGGCGGATCACGTCAGCGAGCTGTACAAGAACTACAGCACGTTCGACATCACCCGCTACTAGGACGTGTCCGCAAATAGTTCGAGTGGAGCCGGGTGTTAGGAGGGCATGAGCCGAGGAGAGCTGACGGACGCCCAATGGGAGCGGCTGGCAGGACTGCTGCCGCCCCAGAAACCCGCGCGGGGCCGACCGAACAAGGACCACCGCGAAGTGC
>NZ_RAWF01000351.1:0-8570 GCF_003612075.1 Corallococcus sp. CA041A | reverse complement strand
CCCCTACCCCCGGCGGCGGGACGACGCAGCCGGGCACGGGCACCCCGCCGGACACCGGACTCACCGGCGGCGAAGTGGTGGGCATTGGCGGCGCGGCCCTCTTCGTCGTCCTGGCCCTCGTGGCGGCGCGCAAGCTCTTCGGCAAGAAGCGCGTGCCGGAAGCCCCCGGGAAGCCCCAGGTGGAGGCGCCCCAGCTGCCCGAGGAGCGCCCCGAGCTGCGCGTGGAGCTGCCGCCCAACGAGGCGGAGCTCGCCCGGCGCCGGGACCTGGACGACGCCCACGCGCGCATGGACGAGCTGCGCCGCCAGCGCGAGACGGCCTCGTTCGCCGCCCACGCCGCGAAGGATTCGGCGGAGAAGGCCCGGCTGGAGGCGGAGGTCCGCGCCCTCAAGGAGCGTGAGGAGGAGGCCAAGCGCGTCGAATACCGCGCCAAGAAGGCGCTCGACGACGAGACGCGCGAGCGCCGCAAGCGGGAGCAGGTCGAAGCGGTGCGCCTGCGCGATGAGGCCGTCGCCCAGGAGGCCGCCCAGGCGGAGGCCGCCCGTCAGGCCGAGGCCGCCGTGGCGCGCGCCAAGGTGGAGGCGGAGGGCGGCCGCACGCTGGCGCAGGGGCTGGACCGCACGAAGAACCAGGGCTTCATGGCGCGGCTCAACGGCCTGTTCGGCGGCCAGCGCACCATGGACGACTCCGTCCTGTCGGAGCTGGAGGAGATCCTCTTCACCGCCGACATCGGCGTGCGCACCGCGGACCACCTGGTGGAGGTGGCGCGCGACAAGCTCAAGCGCGCGGAGCTGAAGGACCCGGAGCGCATCAAGGGCGCCATCCGCGACGAGGTGGCGCGCATGGTGGACCTACCCGTGCCGCGTTCGCTTACGGGCGGTGGCCCGCCGCACGTGGTGATGGTGGTGGGCGTCAACGGCGCCGGAAAGACGACGACCATCGGCAAGCTGGCCGCGCAGCTCACCGGCCAGGGCAAGAAGGTGGTGCTCGCCGCGGGTGACACCTTCCGCGCCGCCGCCACGGAGCAGCTGGACGTGTGGGCCGAGCGCGCGGGCGCCCAGCTGGTGAAGGGCCCGGACGGCGGCGACCCGAGCGCCGTCATCTTCGAGGCGGTGAAGAAGGCGAAGGAGGAAGGCGCGGACGTCATCATCGCGGACACCGCGGGCCGGCTGCACACCAAGGCCCCGCTCATGGAGGAGCTCAAGAAGGTCAAGCGCGTGATGGACAAGGCGCTGCCCGGCGCGCCCCATGAAATCCTGCTCGTGCTGGACTCCACCAACGGGCAGAACGCCATCCAGCAGGCCAAGCAGTTCCACGACGCCGTGGGCATCAGCTCCATCGCGCTCACCAAGCTGGACGGCACCGCCAAGGGCGGCGTCATCATCGGCATCTGCGACGAGCTGAAGCTGCCCGTGGTCTGGGTGGGCGTGGGCGAGAAGATCGCCGACCTGCGCCGCTTCGAGCCGCGCGAGTTCGTGCAGGCGCTGTTCGACTGAAGCGGCCCTACTGCCCCATGAGCTGGGGCAGCAGCTGTTCCAGCAGTTGCTGCGTCTGGGCGTCCAGCTTCACGCCGCCCATGTCGCCGCCCATGGCCTCCATCAGCCCCTGGAGGTCCGCCGCGCCCAGGTCCTCGTCGCCGTGGGCCTCCTCCCACCAGCGCGTGCGCAGCTGCGTCAGCGCCTTCGCGTTCGCGGGGCTCGCCTTCGCCAGCTCCTGCGTGAAGCACGCCTTGCACGCCCACTTGAAGCGGTACGTGTCCACGTACGCGCGCAGGGCCTTGAGGAAGGCGCTGTCCCCCACCAGCTTGCGCGACGCGTGGTGCAACAGCGGCGCCTTGCCGTACACGAGCGCGCCGTACTCCAGCTCGCCGCCGTCGAAGTCGCCCGTGGGCCGGTCCGCGCGGCCGTCGCTGCCGCCCGTCAGCCGGAAGAACTGGTAGGGCATCACCAGGGCCTCGTTGCGCAGGGACTCGGCGGCCTCCGGGCCGTGGGCCCATTCCATGTAGAGGAGCGCCGCGTACTGAGCCAGGGACTCGTCCACCACCGGGTCGTGGATGGGGTCCGAGCCCACGAGCCCCGCGAAGTACTGGTGCGCCACCTCATGCGCCACGGTGAACTCCAGCGTGCGCTCCAGGGACGCCCCCACCTGCGAGCCCACCTGCGCCAGCATCCCCGCGCCGCCCTGCGCGTTCAGCATCTCCTGGAAGGCCTCCATGCCGGGCATGCCCACCAGCATGGACAGCGGGTCCTGCTTGGCGCGGTAGAGGGACGTGCCCACCGTCACCAGGCCCGGGAACTCCATGCCGCCCGCGCCGCCGCTCAAGGGCGCCTGCACCACGCGGAAGTGGGTGTAGGGCAGCGGGCCCAGCCGCTTCTCGAACTCCGTCAGGGCCTGTGACGCGTACTTGAGCACGCGCTTGCCCACCGCCGCGTCCCGCGCCGCGAAGTGGCTCTCCACCGTGACGCCGTTCACCGTGGCGGTGGCGGACTGGTAGCCGCGCGTCACCAGCACCGGGAAGTCGCGCACCGCCGCCGCCGCGAAGCTGTAGCGCACCCGGCCGTCGCGCTCGGGCACCGCGCCCATGGGCGTCCCGGTGGTGTGCGCCGCCCAGCCTGACGGCACCGTGAGCGTGGCCAGCACGTGCGCGGGCTCGTACAGCGCCAGGTCCCCCGTGCCCTGCGGGCCGGCCCACGGCTGGCCCTGGTCATCCATGGGAGGCACCTGCGGCACCACGCCCACCAGGCTCATCACGTCCGCCGTGGCGGAGAAGGCCCCGTGGTCGTCCGAGCCCCCCTTCGCGCCGCCGCCCAGGAGCCCCGAGCCCAGCAGCGACTCCGCGCCCGGCGCCGCCTTGGGCACCGTGCCCTTCAGCGAGACCTCCAGCGACACCGTGCCGCCCGGGGGCACCGGCGGCTCCACGGTGATGCGCTGCAACGTGGGCTCCGGCCCCAGCTCCAGCGCCACGGCCTTCCCGTTGAGCTTCGCGCCGGAGAGCGTCACCTGGCGGGAGCGGGTGTTGGGCGTCAGCCGCAGGTACAGCTCCGTCACCGGCTTGGGGCCCTTGGCCACCCGCTCCACCTGCACCTTGCCCCAGACGCGCCGCTCCTTCGGCTCCACCTCCAGCTGCACGCGGTAGAGCGGCACGGACTCCAGCGGCCCCAGCGCCCGCGCGGCCCGGTCCCGCTCCTCCGGCCTCAGGTGCTGGAGGCACAGCTGCACCTCTGGCGCCACGCTGCCCGCGCCCGGAATGGCGGGAGCGGCGGGGGCGGGAGGTGTCGCCGCAACCACGGGGCCCGCGGCCAACGCGCACAGCAGCCACCATCCGGGGAGGGTCCGCATGGGGGGCATGCTAATTGACCCCGTCCAGGGCCGCTCGCTACAAGCCTCCGGGTGCGCCACTCGCGAACGTTGACCCTCTCCGCCGCCGCGCTGAGCCTCCTGGCCTGCGCGAAGCAGGTTCCCCCGTCCACCGCCGCCGCGCCGCCCGAACCGCGCTCGGTCCAGCTGCTGACCGCCACGCCGGAGCGCGAGACGGCCCGCCTGGAGCAGCGGCGCGAGGACGTGGAGGTGGACACCCGCGAGGGCGAGCGCACGCCGCGCGTCGTCGCCACCGGCGAGACGCCGCAGCTGCTGCTGGACGGTGCCAAGGCGACCCTGTGTGGGGACGCGGCCTGCAAGCAGGGCTTCGCCGTGGACAACTTCCTCCTGCTGGAGGTGCTGGACACGAAGGGGAAGGTGTCGCGCCGCGCGGCCGTGGGCTTCGCGGACAGCGTCTTCATCGGCAACGAGCAGGTGGACAACGTGGGCCGCCGCGCCTTCAGCTTCGAGGCCAACGAAGTGGACCTCAGCGGCCTGCTGCCGGAGTCCGAGCCCTTCCGCCTCCGCGCCACCGCGCTGGACTACTGGGGCGTGGGCCGCGTGACGAACGTCTTCCTGCGGCTGGAACCCGGCGCGGGCCGCGCCGAGGACGACCTGCGGGGCCACTGAGCGGCCCCGAAGCTCCGGAAGCAGGGGCGGACGCGGACGTCCGCCCCGCGCGTCGTCAGAAGCGCACGCCGTTCGCGGGCATCGCCGGGCGCAGGCCCTGGAACCCGATGGCACCGTCACACGCCCCGCCGCACACTTCGTTCGGGGTGAGCTCCGCGGGGCCCCGGGTCACCGCGTAGGCGCCAGCGCCCGCCGCGGCGGCCACCACGCCCACGCCCACCCAGACGTACCACTTCTGGTACCAGGACTTGCTGGTGCTCTCCTTCACCTCCGGCGGCTGCTCGGTGCCCAGCGCCAGGCCCGGCTGGTCCACCGGCGGCTCCGCGGGCTTCGAGGGCTCCAGCACCGTCGAGCGCGGCGCATCGTCCGCCTGCGCCACCGCCGTCGGGACGTCCGAGGAGGGACGCAGCCGCCCCTCCACGACGTAGAGCTGGCCGGCGCGCACGGTGATGTTCTTCACGTCCTTGAGCCCCGGCGCGCGGAACTCGATGACGTGCGGCCCCTGCGACAGGGGGTAGTTCTCCATGTTGGTGGTGCCCACGCGCGTCCCGTCCACGTACACCCCCACGCGGGGCACGTCCGCGCGCAGGGTGGCGAAGCCCGTGGCCGCGTCCAGCGAGATGATCAGCTCCGTGGTCAGCCCCGGCGCCAGCGTCACCTGCTGGTTGAATTCCGAATAGTTCTGACGGCGGGCGATGACGGTGTGCTCCCCCGGCGTCAGCTCCAGCGGCGTCTGAGGGTTCACCTCCTCGCCGTCCACCGTCACCTTCGCGCCGCGCGCGTTGCTGCCCAGCTTGAGCGCGAGCGTGGCCTTCGCGGGGACCGGGTCCTCGACGGTGGCCGTGGCGGCGTTCTTGCCCGTCTTGCCCTTGCGCGCGCCCAGCTTCTCCTTCTTGGGCGGCGTCTTGCGCTTGGCCGTCGGCTTCGGCGGCTTCGCGGGCTTGGCCTTGGTGCCCTTGGGCTTCGTGGGCTTCGTCTCCGAGGGGCCCAGGAGATCATCAATGTCCTGGGCGAACGCCGCGGACGGCAGGGCCAGGGTGGCGACGAGCGACAGGATGGCGAAGCGGCGAAGACTCATGTCGGGCCGAAGGTTAGAGAGTCATCCCAGGGGAAGCAAACACCGTCCCACCGGGACGTCCGTTGGGAGAATATCCGCGCCCCATGCACCGCGCCCTCGTCACCCTCCCCCTTGGCCTCTGTGTCCTCTCGCTCGCGGCCTGTCCGGGCAAGGCCCCACCCCGGGTGGAGACCCACGCCGCCTCCGTGCCACCTCCCATCCACGTGCCGCCCGGCTGTGAGAAGGACCTGTCCGGCGACTACCACCACGCGCAGAACCCGGCCTTCCGCTACCTGGGCCAGGACGACGGCCGCACCCTTTCACTCGCGGTGGTGCGCGCGTGGGCGGACGGCGGCGTGGAGTCCCCGGACGCGGGCTCCGTGGGAATCGTCCTCACCCGAACACCCGAGGGCTTCGTGGGCGAGACGCGCGCCACCGGCTTCAGCGCCTCCGGGACGCCCTGCCCCGTCGCCTTCCCCACGGAGGCCGTGGCCTGCACCAACGCCGGCCTCACGCTGAGGGCCGCGTCCAGCACCGCCATCGACGAGGGCTGCCGTCCCGCGACCTCCGGCCCCGCGCCCGTGCGCCAGGAACAGGTGCTGCTGCGAGGCGCGCCCGACGCGGGCCTGTAGTCCCCCCGAGCCACAGGCAGGAAAGCACCGCGCCGCCCTCCCCGCCTGGAGTCCAGGAGGGAAGCGGCGGCGCGAGGTGAACAGCGGAAGCGGTGTGAACGGCTCAGGCCGCCTGACGCGGCTGCTCCTCGGAGGACGTCACCGCGGGGGCGGCGTCCGGCACCTTCGTCCGGCGGCCCGCCAGACCCTGCATCAGGCTGGACATGCCCACGTAGAGGAAGCCCGCCAGGAACAGGATGATGAAGGGCACCGACGTGTAGATGCGCGAGTCGATGGCGAACCACAGCGCCCCGGTGAAGTACGCGGCGAAGAGCAGCTCCACCACCGGCATCAGCGTCTTGCTGCCCCGGTAGCTCTTCTTCACGGCCTTGACGTTCTTGCCCTCGGCGCCCGTCTTCGGCGTGCGCGCGAACCCCGACTGCTGGTTGAGCAGCGCCTCGCCCACGGCCTTCGCGTTGTTGATGGCCAGGCCAATGCCCAGGCTCATCAGGAAGGGCAGGTACTTGAAGCGCTCCCAGCCCTTCACGCCGCGCTCGCGCTGGGCGGCCACGTAGAAGACGCAGACGCTGGCCGTCGCGGTGATGAAGAACGGCAGGTCCAGGAACAGCGTGCCGTACAGGCCGTGCTGGAAGCGCACCACCATGCTGATGGGCATCAGCACGGACAGGAGCACCATCAACAGGTAGGCCATGTTGTTGGTGAGGTGGAAGAAGGCCTCGCGCTTCACCAGGAGCGGCAGGTCGCTCTTGAGGATGGTGGGCAGCAGCTTCTTCGCCGTCTGGATGGAGCCCTTGGCCCAGCGGTGCTGCTGGCTCTTGAAGGCGTTCATGTCCACCGGCACCTCCGCGGGGGAGATGACCTCCGGCAGGAAGATGAACTGCCAGCCCTTCAGCTGGGCGCGGTAGGACAGGTCCAGGTCTTCCGTGAGCGTGTCGTGCTGCCAGCCGCCCGCGTCGCCAATGGTCGTGCGGCGCCAGATGCCCGCGGTGCCGTTGAAGTTGAAGAAGCAGCCGGCGCGGTTGCGCGCGGTGTGCTCGATGATGAAGTGCCCGTCCAGGAAGATGCTCTGCGCCTGCGTGAGGATGGAGAACTCACGGTTCAGGTGGCCCCAGCGCACCTGCACCATGCCCACCTTCGCGTCCGCGAAGAAGGGCACCGTGCGCATCAGGAAGTCGGGGCTGGGGACGAAATCCGCGTCGAACACCGCCACGTACTCGCCCGAGGCCAGCTTGAGGCCGTTCTCCAGCGCGCCCGCCTTGAAGCCCTGGCGGTTGACGCGGTGGATGTAGACGATGTCGTGCCCCTTCTGCCGGTGGCGCTCCACGCACGCGCGCGCGATGCCGCACGTCTCGTCCGTGGAGTCGTCCAGCAGCTGAATCTCCAGCAGCTCGCGCGGGTAGTCGATGCGACACACCGACTCCACCAGGCGCTCCACCACGTACATCTCGTTGAAGATGGGCAGCTGGATGGTGACCTTGGGCAGCGCCTTCAGCGTGCCGTTGGGCGTCGGCAGCTTGAACTTGTGGCGGTAATACAAAAACGCCATGCGGTAGCGGTGGGAGCCGTAGACTCCCAGCACGCTCAGCAAGCTGAAGTAGACTGCCAGGAAGATGATCTCAACGGTGGTCATCGGTGACGCTCAGCCCCTCCCGCTGGCACTGGCGCCAGCGGTCCAACCAGACGTGGCGGCATGCCGACCGACCGCTCACGCTGACCGCCGCCTGTGGGTCTGCTGAGCCCCGCCCCGTATGTGCCCGTAAAGACTGGGCTTTGACCTTCCGGCTACTGATCGCCGGCGGACAATAGGGAGCCACCCGGGTCGTGTCAAACTATTCCCCGGATTCGAGAGGCTTTGAACGGCGGTTTTGACGCAGGTTGTCACCCTCTGCTTCCCTGCGTCGGGGCGATGCCGAGACGACGTCCCAGGTGCTCCGCGCGCCAGAGGACCTAGCGCGCGACGCGCAGGGGCACGGGAGCGGTGGGCGCGAGAGGCGCGGCCTCGGTGACGTGGGGCTCGTCGCGGGTGGCGCGGTCCAGCACGCCTTGCACCAGCGAGGGGAAGTCCAGGCCGGCGCGGGCGGCGATCTTCGGCAGGAGGCTGACGGGCGTGAAGCCCGGCAGGGTGTTCACCTCCAGCACCACGTCGTTCTCCGTGTCGGAACACATCAGGTCCACGCGGCCGTAGCCCCGGCAGCCCAGGGCGCGGTACGCGGCGAGCGCGAGCGACTCCACGTTGACGCGACGGGTGTCGGACAGGCGGGGCGGGAGGAAGTACTGGGCGCCGCCGCCCTTGTACTTGGCCTCGTAGTCGAAGCCCTCGCGCGGGTAGGACACCTCGCAGCTGCCCAGCACGCTGTCGCCGAGGATGCCCACCGTCACCTCCTGGCCCTGGACGAAGCGCTCCACCAGGGCCTCACCGCCGAAGCGGCACGCCTGGACCACCGCGGGCACCAGCGCCCCGGCGTCGTGCACCACGGACAGGCCCACGGACGAGCCGCCCTTGGCGGGCTTCACCACGCAGGGGAAGCCGCTGTCGCCGTGCAGCTCCAGCGCGCGCTCCGCGTCCTCGCGGGCCACCCGGTAGCCCATGGGCGAGGCCAGGTTGTGCAGTTGGAAGAGCTTCTTCGCCATGGGCTTGTCCATGGCCAGCGCGGAGGCCAGCACGCCGGAGCCGGTGTACGGAATCTCCAGCAGCTCCAGCAGGCCCTGCACGCGGCCGTCCTCGCCCATGCGGCCGTGCAGCGCGAGGAAGGCCACGTCGATGTCCGCCGCGCGCAGCGCCCGGTCCAGGCCCGGGCCCGCGAAGACGCGGGTGACGGTGTGCCCCAGGGTCTCCAGGGCCGCCACCACGGCCTCCCCCGTCTTGAGCGAAATCTCCCGCTCCTCGCCCCACC
>NZ_RAWF01000350.1:0-8713 GCF_003612075.1 Corallococcus sp. CA041A | reverse complement strand
GGCCCACAACATCCGCCGGCTGCTGACACGCAGCCGGCTTTTTTGCGTCTACTTCGTGCTGGAGGCCCCTGCCTCCCTTGAGGCTCAGTAGCCAGTCAGCCTTCACCCCTATTCCGCGCAGACCTCCTGTCGGACAGGTTCAGAGCCCTGGGCGCCTCCAGCCTGAACGGAGCTGTCCCGGGTCGGGCGGAAAGGCTTGCGTCCTTGGACTTCCCGGGTTCCGAGGGCGGCAGGCGAGCGGACAACGGGCCAGGGTGTGGGAATGCGCAGAAAGGAGCATGAAAACGGCGCCCCTGGCCGTTCTAGAGTCCTCGCCCCGCATGCCCCGTCCTGGCCGCACACTCCACGTCTTCCCTGATGCCGCGCGCCGCCAGGCTGCCCTGCGGTCGGAGCGGCGTGCGCGGGGCATCTCCGTGGGGACCCACCTGCTCACGTGGGACGACTTCGTCCACGCGCTGGGTGGGGCGCGCGAGCTCAACCGGCGGCCCTGTCCCGCGATGACCGCCCGCGCCGTGGTGGCTGGCCTGGGCGCCACGCTCGGCCCCACGCCGTTCGGCGACTACGTGCGCGAGCCCGCCTTCGCCCGCGCCGCGGCGGACGTGCTGCTGGACCTGAAGGCGGGCCGGCTCTCCCCTCGCGAACTCCAGGACGCCGCGGAGGTGCTGCCTCCGGAGCGTCGCACCCGCGCGCGGGTCCTCGCCCGGCTCTATCACCTGTACGAACAGCGGCTGGCGGAGCTGGGACTCGCGGACCGCGAGGACGTGCTCCGGGGGGCTCGTGAGGCGCTGGACCGGGGCGCGTGGCCCTCGGGCTGGGACGGGGTGACGGGGCTGGTGCTCCACGGCGTCTACGACGTGCGCCCGTCGAAACTGGAGCTGCTGATGGGGCTCGCCGCGGCGTGCGAGGCCCGGCGCGTGTCGCTGCGCGTGGAGACGCCGGTGGGCGGCTCGCCGGTGGCCGACGCGGCGCTCGCGGCGCTGTTCCGCGCCTTCGAGAACCGGGGCGAAACCATGCCCCACGTGGACCTCTTCAAGGCGGACGTCACCTTCGAGGGCCGCCCCTTCACCGACCTGGGCCGGCACCTGTTCTCGCCCCGCGCCGCTCGCGACGCGCTGAAGGGCGCGGTGGACGGGCTGTCCGTGTGGAACGCGACGAACGCGCGCGAAGAGGCCCGCGTGGTGGCCCGCGACGTGCGCCGCCTCATCGACGCGGGCAGCGCGCC
Source organism: Corallococcus sp. CA041A (assembly GCF_003612075.1). Classification (NCBI taxonomy): domain Bacteria; kingdom Pseudomonadati; phylum Myxococcota; class Myxococcia; order Myxococcales; family Myxococcaceae; genus Corallococcus; species Corallococcus sp. CA041A. The sequence goes on along the minus strand of NZ_RAWF01000350.1, from coordinate 7,491 downwards.
GGGCGACATCGCCATCGCGTACCGGGACCTGGGCCCGGAGGCGGGCTGGCTCGCGGAGGCCCTGGGCGACCTGGGCATACCGGTGCGTCTGCCGTGGGGTGAACCGCTCGCGCTCGCGGGGCCGGTGCGGCTGGCGCTGGAGCTGCCGGTGCTGATGGAGGACGGCTTCCCGGCCGAACGCGTGGCGGAGCTCGTCTCCAGCCGCTACGTGCCCTCGCTGTCGCGCGGCGGGCCGGATGCACCCGCGACCCTCTTCGCGCTCGCCGCCGCGCGCGACGACCGCCTGGGCGCCACGCGAGGGAAGGGCGCCTACGACGTTCGCCTGGAGGGGCTCGCGCGCCGGATGGCCGCGCAGGGCGGCAAGCGCAAGGAGGACGCGGTCAAGGTGATGGCCGTGCGCGCGCTGCGCGACCGCGTGATGCGGCTCATCGACGAATGCCGCCACATCCCCCAGGAGGCCCCCGCCGCGGAGGCACTCGCCGCGTGGTGGAAGGTCGTGGAGCGGCTGGGCCTGCTGGACTCCGCGGGGCCCCTGGAGGCTCGCGAGGCCGGGTCCCTGGGAGCGCGGATCGAGGACGCGAGGGCCCGGGACGACGCGGCGCTCGCGGCGTTCCGCCAACGGATGGAAGCGCTGCTGCGCTCGCTGCGATCCGTGGGCGGAGGTCCCCGCGTCACCCGGCGCGTGCTGGGCCGGTGGTTGGCGGACGCGCTGCGCGACGTGCACCTGCCCGCGCGAGGCTCGTCCACGGGCGCGGTGGAGGTGCTGGACCTGTCGGAGGTTCCGGGCCGCACCTTCCGGCATCTCTTCGTCGCCGGGCTCACCGAAGGCCGGCTCCCCGGGCGAGACCCGCCGTCGCCGCTCCTCGGAGACGCGGAGCGCGTGGCGCTCAACCAGCACCTGACCCGGGACGTGTTCCGCCTCACCGGCGGCGAGTTCGACGACCGGGCGCCCTGGCGCCTCACGGAAGACCGGCTGCTCTTCGCCAGCGCGCTCGCCGCGGCGGAGGGCTCGTTGAGCCTGTCGTTCGCGGTGAAGGCCTCGGGCGGACAGGAGCAGGTGCCCTCCGCGTTCCTGGAAGAGGTGCGCCGGCTCACCGGCCACAAGTGGTCCACGCGCACGCTGCCCCCGGTGCTTCCGCTGGACGAAGTGCTCACGCTGCCGGAGCTGCGGCGCACCGTGGCGCTGGAGGCGCTGGCGGGCCTGTCGTTCCCGTCGTTGCGTGTCACGGAGCCGGACCCCGCGGGACAGGTGCTCAAGGATCGCTTCGGCACGGATGACTGGTTCCGCAGCGCCCGCGAGCTGGCCCACATGGAGGCCGCGCGCCTGCGCTTCTTCGGCCGCGAGGACGAACTGCCCGGCGAATTCACCGGCGGCGTGCAGGGCCCCCAGCTGGAGCAGAAGCTGCGCGACACGTTCCACTTCGGCCTGGAGCGTCCGCTGTCCGCGAGCGCCCTGTCGAAGTTCGGCAACTGTGGCTTCCAGGGCTTCGTCGCATACGGCCTGAAGGTGGCCGAGCCCGTGGTGGCCAACGAGGAGTTCGACGCTCGGGGCCGAGGCACCTTCTGGCATCGCGTGATGGAAGAGGTCTTCAAGGCGCTCAAGGAGAAGAAGCTCCTGGGCCAGGCGCCGGAGGACATCCCGGAGGAGGTGCTGGAGAAGGCGGTCAAGAAGGCCAGCCGGCACTTCGCGGAGCTGTATCACGTGGGCCACCACGAGCTGTGGAAGCTCGCGGGCGAGAAGGCCCAGGCCATGGCCCGGCGCATCCTGACGGATCCTCGGCATGGCCTGCCGTTTGATCCGCTGGTGCCCGAAGGCTTCGAGCTGCGCTTCGGCCCCGCCGCCGAGGACAAGCGCTGGAGCGACGTGAAGCTGATGGTGGCGGAGGACGCCATCGTCTTCGAGGGACAGATCGACCGGCTGGACACGGCCGGTGTGGAAGTGGGCGTCATCGACTACAAGACGGGCCGCCTGGACAAGCGCACGCTGAAGGAGAACCTGCTGCGTTCGGACTTCCAGCTCCCGTTGTACCTCTACGCCGCGCGCGAGGCCGGCCACGTGGGCGCGCGCAACGCGGCGTGGTTCTCGCTGCGCACGGGAGACGCCATCCATCTGTCGGCGGTGATGCCGCCCGCGGAGCTAGAGGACCTGCTGTCCACCGACCCGGAGGTGCGCCAGCGCGTGGCGGACGCCGCCGGACTCAACCTGCCCAACGCGGTGGAGTCGCTGGTGCGCCAGCTGCGCAAGGGCGACTTTCCGGCGCGGCCCAATGACTGCGGCAAGTGCGGCTACCGCGCGGTGTGCCGCATCACCGAGCGCCGCATCTCGGACGAGGGGAGCGGATGAGCGACACCGCGCCCCACATGCTCGCGCTGGAGAAGAACCTGGCCCTGATGGCGGGCGCAGGCGCGGGCAAGACGTACAGCCTGGTCACGATGACGCTGCACCTGTTCGCGGGAGCACGGCAGGCGGATCCGCTGCGTCCCTCCCGGCTGTGCATGCTCACGTTCACGGACAAGGCCGCCGCCGAAATGCGCAAGCGCGTCCGCGAGCGCCTGGACGCGCTGGCCCAGGGTGACGTCCCGCTCGACGCGGAGAAGGTGCTGCGCGCGTCGCTCGCGAGGCTGGAGCGTCCGTTCCCCACGCAGGACGCGTGGCGCAAGGTGCGCGAGGAGCTGGGCGCCGCGACGGTGGGCACGTTCCACTCGCTCTGCGGTCAGCTCCTGCGCCGCGCGCCGCCCGCGGTGGGCATTGATCCCGCCTTCGAGGTGCTCGACGAACTGGAGGCATCGGGCCTGCTGGAGGACGTCACCGAACGCGTCGTCCTGGACGCGCTGGAGGGCGGCGACGCGCGCGTGCGCGAGCTGTGCGCGGAGCTGGGCTTCTCCGGCTCCGGCTTCTCCGACGGGCTCGTGGCCGCGCTGATGGACGTCTACGGCACGCTGCGCGAGGAGGGCCTCAAGGCCGCCACCGCGCGCGTGGGCGACGGCGTGGCGGACAAGGCGCAGCTCGAAGCCCTCATCGACGATTGCCGCCGCCTCTGTCTGGACGCCCGCGCCCAGGACACCAAGGGCGAGTGGAGCAACCTCCTGTCCGCAGCCGAGCCCGCGCTGAAGGGCATGACGCCGGACACGTTCATGCAGCCGGCCCACTTCCCGACGCTGCGCAATGTGCTGCTGTCGGAGCCGCGCAACCTGGCCAACCTGCGCAAGGGCGCGGGCGCGTGCTTGAAGGAACTGCTCTGGAGAGTGAAGGGCAAGAGCGACGGCTCCGTGCGGCGGCTGGAGGATGCCTACGCCGCGTGGCGCACGGCGCCCTTCGAGGCGACCTTCCGCGACCTGTTGACCCAGGTGGAGGAGCGGCACGACGCGGAGCTGACCCGGCGCAACGTGTTCGACTTCACCTCGCTGCTGGTGAAGGCGCGCGACCTGCTGCGCGACCATCCGGAGTTCCGTCAGCAGGTGCAGGAGCGGCAGGGCGCGCTGTTGGTGGACGAGTTCCAGGACACCAACCGGTTGCAGCTGGAGCTGGTGCTGCTCCTGTCGGAGAAGCGCGAAGGCGGCCCGCGCGAGCTGACGCCGGACGCGGACCTCGTGGCCGCGCTGCCCCTGGAGCCCGCGTTCCTGTGCGCGGTGGGTGACCGCAAGCAGTCCATCTACGAGTTCCGTGGCGCGGACGTGTCCGTGTTCAAGGTCCTCGCGGACAAGATTGACGCCGAGGGCGGCATGCGCGGCTTCCTCCAGAACAACTACCGCTCGCTGCCCGGTGTCCTGTCCTTCTTCAACCGCGCGTTCGCTGGGCTGCTCGTGGCGAAGGAGTCAACGCCCCGTCCCTTCGAGGTCGTCTACGAACCCGAGACGGACGACCTGTCGCCCACGCGCCCGGACCTGGCGGATGGGCCCGTGGTGGAGCGGCTCACCCTGCCGGAGGCCGACACCGCCCCGGAGCTGCGCGAGTACGAAGCGGACGCGGTGGCCCGCAGGCTGCGGGTGATGCTCGCGCCGGGTGCTCCGCCGGCGGTGATGGCGGAGGACAAGAAGGGCCTGCGTCCCGCGCGCGGCGGCGACGTGGCCATGCTCTTCCGGACCTTCACGCACCTGGAGGAGTACCGGCAGGCGTTGATCCGCCATGGCGTGCCGCACCGGGTGCTGCGAGGCCGCGGGTTCTACGGGGCGCAGGAGGTGCGCGACCTCGCCTCGTTGCTGGCGCTGCTCGCGGACGCGGACGACGCGCTGGCGTTCGCCGCGGTGCTGCGCTCGCCGCTGGTCGGCCTGTCGGACGCGTCGCTGTTCCGGCTCGCGGGGGACCTGCCGCTGTCGCTCGGCTCACCCCGGTTGGTGGATGAAGAGGTCCGCGCCGCCATGTCCGCGCGTGAGCAGTCGCGGCTCGCGCGCTTCCTGGAACTCATCCCCGTGCTACGGCGAGAGAGGGATCGGCTGGGCGTGCATGCCCTCCTGCAGGCAGCGTTGGACGCGACCGGCTACCGCGAAGCCCTCGCGGGCTCTCCCTACGCGGAGCAGGCGAGCGCGAACGTGGAGAAGCTCCTGTCGCTGGCGGCGCGCAGGGACGAGCGCGGCACGGGAGGCTGCGTGGCCTTCGCGCGCGAGCTGCGCCAGCTGGCGGACTCCGACCCCAACGAGGCCCAGGCGGACCTGCTGGACGAGGGCGACCCTCGCGCCGTGCAACTGCTCACCATCCACCGCGCCAAGGGCCTGGAGTGGCCGGTGGTCATCGTGCCCGGGATGGGAGGACGCCGCCGTACCACGTCCGCTCGGGCGTACTTCGAGCGCTCCTTCGGCCTGGCCCTGCGGCCGTGGATGCCGGACTCGCTGGACACCTTCACCTCCGAACGCTTCGAGGCCGTGCGCGCCGAGCTGAAGGCCCGCGAGGACGCCGAATACCTGCGCCTGCTCTACGTGGCCCTCACGCGCGCCAAGGACCTGCTCGTGCTGTCCGGCGGCGAGGAGAAGCGCGCGGGCACGGACACGTGGTGGCACCGCGTGGACCGGCGGCTGGACGCGGATCCGGACCTGCGTGCGCTCGCCAACGACGTGGACGTGGAGCAGCTGCCGCCGCCCGCGGATCCGGAGCCGCCCACGGAGGAGCAGCTCGAACAGGCGCGGATCCGCCTGGAGTCCGCGCTGGAGCGCATGTCCGTCGAAGCCTCCGGAGCCGGTGCCGAAGTGTTCACCGACGCCCCGGCGGTCGCCTCCGTGCGCGCGGTCCAGGACTTCCTCACCTGTCCTCGCCGCTACCACCAGCTCCATCGGCTGGGGCTCGCCGTCGGATCCGAACCGTGGGAGGCCCTCGTGCGCGCCGCGCCCCTCTTCGTGGAGCCCGATGGCTGGCTGCCCGTGGAGCGTCCGGACCAGCTCGTCACACGGCTGTTACGCGAAGTGGACCTGTCACTCGCGGACGCGGACGTGGAGGCCTCCGAGCGGCGCGCGCACCTGGAGAACCTGCTGCGGAGCGCGGGCCGGGATCCAGACGAGGGCGACCTGGGCGACGTGCTCGCCACCGTGGAGCGCTTCCTGGACACGACGTTCGCCCGCCAGCTCGCGGCGGTGCCCGCGTCCACCATCCACCGGGGCCTGGACTTCGTGCTGGACCTGGATGACAGCGCCAGCGTGGAGGGCGCGGTGGATCTGCTCTGGGAGTCGCCGGACGGCGAGGCCGTGGCGGTGCTCCTTCGCCCGGGTGCTCGCCACCCCCTGGGCCCGGCCTCGTGTGTCCATGAGCTGACGGCCCTGGCCCTGGCGTCCGCGCGGATGGTTCGCGAGGGGGTGGCGGTGCGGGTGGGCGTGGCCTTCCTGGGCGACGCCTCCCCAGAGCCGGAATTCCTCCCGGCCGGATCCGCCGACGCCGGGGCGGTGCGCCGGCTGGCCGAGGGCGTCCGAGCGCTTGTCCAGGCCGAAATGTCCCGGGCATGGCCGGGGTGGGACAGGGCGGCCTGCCAGGCCCTTCACTGCGGCTTCGCGGAACACTGTCACCCGGCCCCTCCCGCGTGCTAAGCGGCGGGCACCATGCCGAACGTCGTCGTCATCGGAGCGCAGTGGGGAGATGAGGGGAAGGGCAAGGTCGTCGACCTTCTCACCGAGCATGCCCAGGTGGTCGTCCGTTTCCAGGGCGGCAACAACGCGGGGCACACGCTGGTGGTGGGTGGGCAGAAGACCGTCCTGCACCTGATTCCGTCCGGCATCCTTCACCCGGGCAAGACGTGTGTCATTGGCAACGGAGTGGTGGTGGATCCCGCCGTCCTCGTCGGGGAGATCGACGCGCTCAAGCCGCGCGGCTTCCTCAAGGATGACGCCCAGCTGCTCATCTCCGACAACGCCCACGTCATCTTCCCGTGGCACAAGCTGCTGGACAGCTTCCGTGAGAAGGCGCGCGGTGGCAGCGCCATCGGCACCACGGGGCGGGGCATTGGTCCGGCGTACGAGGACAAGGTCGCCCGCCGGGGCATCCGCGTGCGGGACCTGCTCCACCCGGAGCGCCTGCGCCGCCGCATCGACGAGCGCCTGCCCGCCGCGCTGGAGGAGCTGAAGGACCTCTGCGCCCAGGCCGGCGTCGACGTGCCGCGCCTGGAGACGCCGCAGGTGCTGGCGGAGTTCTCCGCCCTGGGCGAGCGGCTGCGCCCCTACGTGCACGACGTGTCCCTCTTCCTCTCCGAGCAGGTCCGCCGCGGCGCCCGCATCCTCTTCGAGGGCGCGCAGGGCACGCTGCTGGACGTGGACCACGGCACCTATCCGTTCGTCACCAGCTCCAACTGCGTGGCGGGCAACGCCGCGGTGGGCTCGGGTCTGGGGCCCACGGCCATCGACAAGGTGATGGGCATCAGCAAGGCGTACACCACGCGCGTCGGCGGAGGCCCGTTCCCCACGGAGCTGAGCGACGAGCTGGGAGACCGGCTGCGCAAGGTGGGCGACGAGTTCGGCGCCACCACGGGCCGCCCGCGCCGCTGCGGCTGGCTGGACGGCGTGGTGCTGCGCTACGCGGTGCGCGTCAACGGCCTGTGGGGCCTGGCGCTCACCAAGCTGGACGTGCTCAGCGGCATCAAGACGCTCAGCATCTGCAACGCGTACGAACTGGACGGCCAGCGCGTCACCGAGCTGCCCGGTGACTACGAGGACCTGGCGCGCGTGAAGCCCATCTACGAGTCGCTGCCCGGCTGGGACGAGAAGATCGCCGGCGTGCGCACCTTCGACGAGCTGCCGGAAGCCGCCAAGCGCTACGTGCGCCGCGTGGAAGAGGTCAGCGGCGTGCCCGTGGTGTGCGTGTCCGTGGGCGCCGACCGCGGCGAGACGGTGCTCCTGCAGAACCCCTTCCGCAGCTAGGAAGGACGCAGGCCGCAGTGGTCCTGGCCCGCCGGGGGCCAGGACGGGAGAGGGACATGGTTCGCACGCGCAGGTTCCAGCTCGGAGTCTCGGCGGTGGTGTGGCTCGGCACGTTGGCGGTGCCAGCCTGGGCCCAGGGCCCCGGCCCCCAGCCCCCGG